>NZ_JBNBZS010000002.1:0-83813 GCF_049629625.1 Roseomonas chloroacetimidivorans
GTGCACACCACCGCGCTGCCGGGGGGGCGGGGGGGCGGGGGGCCCCGCGCCGCGCGCGCCCGCGCCCGCGCCCCCGCGCCCGAATTCCTTGAACTTGCTCTCCCAGGCCGGGCCCAGCTCGGTGCCCATGCGGCGGCGGACGAAGGCCCAGCCCATGGGCGGCGCGTTGGCCTGCAAGGAGGCGAGCTGCTGCGCGTATTCCTCGGGTAGCGCATTGGGCACGGTGGAGAGGAACTGCGCCACCTTCATCAGCGGGCCCTTCAGCCCGCCGAGAACGGCCTTCAGATCCTCCGCATGCGCGGCCTTGTCGGTCTTGATGCCGAGGAAGCGCTCCCCCGCCACCCGCGCGGCGATGCCGCCCACGGCGCCGGAGGTGCGCGCCATCCGGCGGATCTCGCCGAAGAGAGAATTCTCCCGGTTATCAGCCATCCGCGCGCTCGAGTTCGTCGATGAAGCCGGCGATCACGTCCAATCCACGCTTCCAGAATTTCGGGTCGGAGGCGTCCAGCCCGAAGGGGGCCAGCAGCTCCTTGTGGCGCAGCGTACCGCCGGCACGCAGCAGGTCGAGATACTTGGCCTGGAAATCCGGCACCTGCCCATCCTGGTACACGCCGTAGAGGGCGTTCACCAGACAGTCCCCGAAGGCATAGGCGTAAACATAGAAGGGGGTGTGGACGAAATGCGGGATGTAGGACCAGTACACTCCATAGTCCGGCGTGAAGTCGAAGGCCGGGCCGAGGCTTTCGCGCTGCACCTGCATCCAGATCTCGGCGATCCGCTCGGATGACAGCTCGCCCTTCCGGCGCTCGTCATGCAGAAGGGTCTCGAAGCGGTAGAAGGCGATCTGGCGCACCACCGTGTTCAGCATGTCCTCCACCTTGGAGGCCAGCATCAGGCGGCGGCGCTGCGGATCCGTCTCGGCGTCCAGCATGGCGCGGAAGGTCAGCATCTCGCCGAAGACGCTGGCGGTCTCGGCCAGGGTCAGCGGCGTGCCGGACATGAGATAGCCCTGCTTCGCGGCAAGGCGCTGATGGACACCATGGCCGAGCTCATGGGCCAGCGTCATCACATCGCGCGCCTTCCCGTGATAGTTCACCAGCAGATAGGGATGCGCGGAGGGCACGGTGGGGTGGGCAAAGGCGCCGCTGGCCTTGCCCGGGCGCAGCGCGGCGTCGATCCAGGGCTTTTCGAAGAAGTCCTTGCCAAGCGAGGCCAGTTCCGGGCTGAAGGCGGCATAGGCGCTCAGCACCTGCTCCCGCGCGACGGGCCAGGGAATGTTGCGGTCCAGATCGCCGGGCAGCGGCGCGTTGCGGTCCCAGTGCTTCATGCGGTCCAGGCCCAGCCACTTCGCCTTCATGGCGTAGTAGCGGTGCGACAAGCGCGGGAAGCTCTCGACGACAGCGGAGACGAGGGCGTCCACCACCTCGTCCTCCACCATATTGGCGCGATTGCGGGAGGTGCCGGGGCGCGGGTAGTTACGCCAGCCGTCGATGATCTCCTTGTCCTTCGCCAGGGTGTTGGTGATCAGCGAGAAGAGGCGAATGTTGTCGCCGAACGCCTTGGAAACACCGGCAGCCGCGGCCTCGCGCACGGAACGGTTCGGATCCGACAGCAGGTTCAGCGCGGCGGAGACGGTCAGCTCCTCCGTCTTGCCGTCGCGCGCCACGGGCACGCGCATATGCGCGATCGTTTCGTCGAAAAGGCGATTCCAGGCGGAGCGGCCGGTCACCTCCTTTTCGTGCAGCAGCTTCTCCAATTCGTCGGAAAGCTGGTGTGGACGGAACACGCGGAGGTCGCGCAGCCATGGGCGCCAGCGGGCGAGCGCCGCGGATGAGGCGAGCCGGCCTTCCAGCAGGGAATCATCCAGGCGGTTCAGTTCCAGCGTGAAGAAGAGAAGATGGCTGCCAATGACCGTCACCCGCTCCTGCATGGTCTGGTAGAAGCGGCCGTTCTCGGCGTTCTGCGCGTCCCCGCTGAACAGGAGCTGGGCGTAGGACATGACGCGGCCGAGGATCTCCTCGATGCGTTCATACTCCCGCAGCGCCGCCTCCAGCGCGTCACCGGAGAGGGAAGCGAGCTTGCCCGCGTGCTTCGCCTCGAAGGCCTGGGCCGCGCGCTCGGCATCGTCCAGGTCGCCAAGCAGCTTGGGATCGTCGGGGCGGGCATAGAGGTCCCGCAGGTCCCATTCCGGGAGCGCCTCCCCCGCTGGGATGGCCCCGATCCGGGCCTCCGTGTCCCGAAGGGGGGCGTCACGCAGGGGGAACGGCTTTAGGAGGTTCATACGAGCGGGATGCCTTGTGGTATCGGACTTCTCCTCCCCGATATATGCCCCGGGCAGGGCGAGCCAAGGCCGCAGGGCCAGCATGATGGTGGGGAGACGGATGAATCAGGATACGGCGCGTTGGACCAGCCTGCCCGGCATGATGCTGGGTCTCGCCGCCCGGAACCCGGACCGGCCGATGATCCGGCACTGGCAGGGCGGGGAATGGCGCCGGACAAGCTGGCGGGACTTCGCCCTCGCGGTGGCCAGCCTGGCCGCTGGACTCCGGGCGCGGGGAGTCTCACCCGGAGACCGGGTGGTGCTGGTCAGTGAGAGCCGCCCGGAATTCCTGATCGCTGATACCGCGGTGATGGCCATCGGCGCCGTGACCGTTCCGACCTACACAACAAATACCGTGGCCGACCACGCCCATATCCTGCGGGACAGCGGGGCACGCGTGGCGATCGCCTCCTCCGCACGGCTGGCGGACCGGCTGCGCGAGGCGGCCGGGCCCGGAGGGCTGGACCTGCTGGTCTGCATGGAGGCGGCGCCGGATACGGTGCCTTGGGCGGAGATCGCCGCCACGCCGGGCGACATCGCGATGCTGGTGGCGGAGGTGCAGCACATCCCGGAGGGACGGTTGGCCTGCATCATCTATACCTCCGGCACGGGCGGACTGCCCAAGGGGGTGATGCTGCCGCACCGTGCCATGCTGGCGAACACGGAGGGGGTGCGGCCCTTCCTGCGGCAACTGGGGCTGGAATGGTCAGGGGCCTGCTATCTGTCCTTTCTCCCCCTCTCCCATGCCTATGAGCACACGGTAGGCGGGTTCCTCTTTCCGGCCTGCGGGATCGAGATCGTGTTCTCCCGCGGGGCGGAGCGGCTGGCCGCAGAGTTCCAGGAGATCGAGCCGGCTATCATCACGGCCGTACCGCGCCTGTTCGAGGTGCTGCGCGGCCGTATCCTGGCCGGGCTGGAGAAAGAGAAGCCCTGGCGCCGCAAGCTCTTCGAGCGGACCGTTGCCCTGGGATTGCGGAAGATGGACGGACCGCCGCTGAACCTGCTTGAGCGGGTGGAGGATGCGGTGCTGGACCGGCTGGTACGCGCCAAGGTGCGCGCCCGTTTCGGCCGCCGGATGGTGGCCATGGTGTCCGGCGGCGCGAGGCTTGATCCCGACCTGTCCGGCTTTTTCCTCGCGCTCGGGGTGACCGTTTTGCAGGGCTATGGGCAGACAGAGGCCGGGCCGGTGGTGGCCGTGAACCTGCCCTGGGACAATCACCGCCGCACCGTCGGAAAGCCGGTGGCCGGGGTGGAGGCGCGGATCGCCGCCGATGGGGAGTTGCTGATCCGCGGGCCGCTGGTGATGGATGGCTATTGGGGCGATCCGGAGGCCACGGCCCGCACCCTGGAAACGCCGGAGGGCGAGAGCGTGCCCTGGCTGCATACCGGCGATGTCGGGATGCTGGACGAGGCGGGCCGGATCATCATCACGGACCGCAAGAAGGACTTCATCAAGACCCTGGGCGGCGACATGGTCAGCCCCGCGCGGATCGAGGGCCTCCTGATGGCGGAGCCGGAGATCGCCCAGGCCGTGGTCGCGGGCGAGGGAAAGCCCGGGATTGTCGCGCTGGTGGTTCCGGCCGAGGGCGCGCAGCCCGAGCGCGCGATCCAGCGCGTGAACGCCAAGCTTTCGCCCACGGAGCGCATCCGCAAATGGTCGGTCGTGGCGCCCTTCACGGTGGAGGGTGGCACGCTGACCCCGACCATGAAGGTGAAGCGCCGCGCCGTGCTGGACCGGCACGCGGCGACGGTCGACACGCTTTACTGACGCCGCGCCGGGATCAGCCTCCCGGCGCCGGCAAGGCCTTGTCGTTACGACAGCGCGAGAGCGGAAGCGGCTCGGCCGCGATCAGGCGGCTGACCCGTCCCTGCGCGCGATCGAGCTCCACCTGAAGGCAGGCGCAGCCATAGCCGTAATTGCCGTTCACCTTGACCCATCCGCGGGTCGTCATGTCCGGCATCTCGTCCATGCCCGGCGCTTGGTAGCCGCCCTGTGCCGAGAGGATCCATCGGCCATCCCGGTCCGCCAGCCAGTGATTGCCGGGGGTCGGGTTCCACAGCCAGCCGCAGCGGCGCTCCGCCGCCTGCGCCGACCCGGCCGAGCCGGCCAGGACGAGCGCGAGGAGCACCGCGCGGCCCGCCATTGGATCACATGCCGAGCGCGCGGCGGTAGAGGTCGAGCAGCGTCTCCTGCTCCTCCACCTCGGCGGGCTCCTGCTTGCGGATGCGGATGATCTGGCGGACCACCTTCACGTCGAAGCCGGCGCTCTTCGCCTCGGCGAAGATGTCCTTGATGTCGTCGGCCAGCGCCTTGCGCTCTTCTTCCAGGCGCTCGACGCGCTCGATGATGCTACGCAGGCGATCCGCCGCAATGCCGCCGACATCCGGATCCGGGTCAGCCTCCTGCCTCGCGCGGCTCGCGGCTGCCTCATCGATGGTGTCGAAGGGCACGTCAGACATGGGCCTCTCCTTTTCGGTGACGGATGGGGTTCGGGAGGACCGGTGACACTTGGCCCGATGCACAACGACATCCCAAGCCAGCGCCGAGCCAGGTCGCGCTCCCTCAAGCCCCTGAAATCGGGTTGAAAATGCAGCGCCAGGGGGCGCTAAGGCGTGGCGCCCGCAGTCGCCGCGACGATGGGCATCATGAGCGGCCCTGGTCGCCCGACGACCGGACGCAGCCCGCTGCAACCCGCCCGACATTCCTGCCCGACGCTCGCCCCCAAAGACCAGCCATGTCGAAGTCCCCCTGCACGCGCCCATCGCGGGGATGGGCCCGAGGGTCTTACCCCCCTGCCCGGCTCGCCTCAATGGCAATGCTTATTCTGTTGAATGGAACGAAACGGCGGGGTGCCGCGCGTGCTCCGGAAGCCACGCCGCCCAGGCTGGGGCGCGGCGGCGCTACCGGATTGGTCCGTCCGCGCCCCGATGCAGAAGATGCGTCATGGCCGCCGTTCCCAACACCGGCACCAGCAGGTTCGCGATGGGCAACAGCGACATGGCCGCCAGCACCGCCCCGACGGCCAGCACGGAAAACTCCCGCCGCTTGCGCAGCACCCGAGCCTCGGCCACGGACATGCGGCGTTGCGCCACGCCCTCGAACAACCCGTGGCCGAGCGAGATGGCGGCCACGATCCAGAGCAGCACCGCGCCGATCACCGGCACCATCAGGGCCAGGGGCAGGAGCACGAGGTTCAGCGCCAGCACTTTCAGCGCCAGCGTGACGTTGAACACGCCCTGTGCGGCCAGCGAGGCACCCTGCGGCGGCGGAAGACCGGGATAGTGCCGCTGCTCCACCGCCGCCGCCGTCTCGTCCAGGAAGAGGCCGGCGATGGCGAGGGAAAAGGGGATGAACAGCCAGAATGCGGCGAAGAGGCCTGCCACCCCGCCCAATACGCCGGCGATGGTGGCCAGCCAGCCGGAGCCACCCGCCAGCGCCATCACGGCCCAGTCGGCCAGGGCAATCAGCGCACCGAGGGCCAGCACGGCCCCCAGCACGCCCTTGATCAGCGGGCCTCGGAAGCCCCGGTGCAGCATCTGGTCAAAGGGCATGACCAGGCTGGCGATGACGGCGTTCACGCGCGGTCAGTGGCCGGGATTCGATGCGGCAAAGGCCGCCTTCTGCTCCGCGCTGGCCTCGCGCTGGTACTTCGCCTGCCATTCCTTATAGGGCATGCCATAGACGATCTCCCGCGCCTCCGGATCAGGCAGCGGAATACCCTGGCCCTCAGCCGCCTCACGATACCAACGGGAGAGGCAGTTCCGGCAGAAGCCGGCCAGGTTCATCAGATCGATGTTCTGTACATCGGTGCGCTCGCGCAGATGCTGAACCAGGCGGCGGAAGGCGGCAGCCTCCAGCTCGGTGCGGGTCTTGTCGTCGATCTCGGTCATGGGTTCTCCCCCTTCGGGCGCCCAAGATGGTGAGTCACGCGCCGCTGTGCCATCCCCGGCGCCGGCTCGGGGCGGGTACTTATCCCTGCCCTTCCCCGGGCACGCGCGCCATGCCTTCGGCCCGGGTACCGGGATAGGCGGGCAGGCCGTCGGCGAAACGCATCCAACGCAGGCGGCGGGCGGTGCGCGTGTGGTCGGCCGGCGGCACCTTGCCAGGGTCGTCCAGGCTCGCCGTGGTCACGTCGATCTCGCCGGGCAACTCATGGGCGGCGAAGGTCAGGGGCGTGCCACAATCTCCGCAAAAACCGCGCTCGGCACGCGGGCTTGAGGCATAGCGGCGCATTTCGCCCGATGTGATGCGGAACTGGTTCCGCGCCACGCTGAACCAGGCGACGCAGGGAGCGCCGGCAACGCGGCGGCAATCGACGCAGTGGCAGATGGTCGGGTGGAAGGGCGTGCCGCGCGCCTCGTAGCGGAGCTTCCCGCAATGGCAGCCGCCCGCCAGAACCTGCATCTCGCCCATCACGGATCCCCCGCTGTGCCGCGACACCCTGGCGGGCGGCGCGGCGACGGGGAAGCCCTGATTTCAGTCGGCGTAGACGCCGGCTGCCTGGATGATCGGGCGCCACTTGGCGACTTCCTGCGCCAGGAACTGGCGGTGGAAGGCCGGGGTGGTCTGCTCGGGCGGCGGCACCTCCGTCACCAGCTCAGCGAAACGGGTGCGTAGGCGCTCCTCGCGCAGCGCGGCGCGGATCGCGGCGGAGAGGCGCTCCTGTACATCCTCCGGCGTGCCGGCGGGGGCGTAGAGGCCATGCCAGGTGCTCATCACGATTCCGGGCTGACCGGCCTCGGTGGTGGTGGGCAGGTCCAGCCCCTGCACGCGCTGCGGAAGCGTGATAGCGTAGCTCTTGATCCGGTTGTCCCGGATGAAGGGCGCGGTGTTCGTGGCCTGGTCGCAGAAGACGTCGATGCGGCCGGCCATCATCTCGGTCAGCACAGGAGCGGAGCCGCGAAAGGCAACGGTGGTGAGCTGCGTCTGCGCGGCATATTGCATGAGGATGCCGCAGAGATGGTTCGCGCCGCCGACGCCGGCATGGGCGAGGTTCAGCTTGTCACCCCGGCGTTTGATCTCCGCCATGAACTCCGCAAGGTTGTTTGCTGGAAAGTCCGGGCGCGCGACAATGGTCATCGCGGCGTTGGACACCAGCCCGAGCGGGGCGAAGGAGGTTTCCACGTTATAGGGCAGCGTGCGGTACAGCGTGGCTGTGGTGGCATGGCCGATATGGTGGGCCAGCAGCGTGTAGCCATCGGGGCGCGAGTTGGCGACGCGGCCAGCGGCGATGGTGCCACCCGCGCCCGTCACATTCTCCACCACCACGGGCTGGCCCAGGTCCTTCGACATGCCCTCGGCGACCAGGCGGTTGATGACGTCGGTGGGGCCGCCCGCGGCGAAGGGCACGATGACGGTGATCGGGCGGTTCGGGAAAGCCTGCGCCAGCGCACCGGAGGCCGGAAGGGCGAGCGGCAGGGCGGAAGCGGCGGCCAGCACGGCACGCCGGGTGGGCTTGAACATGTATTCCTCCATTCGTGTTTGTCGAAAGCCTGCACCATGGCGGGGGCGCCGTCAGCCCCCGGCATGGAATGGAATCAGGCTGGGGCGTTCGCGCCCTCGATCGCGGCGATCACGGCGCGCGTCACCGTTTCTGTATCCGCCGTGCCGCCCAGATCGGCGGTGAAGACGCCGTCGGCGCAGACACGCTCCACCGCCGCCATCAGCGCCTTGGCCGCGGCGGGCTCGCCCAGATGTTCCAGCATCATCGCGCCGGTCCAGAAAGTGGCGACGGGGTTGGCGATCCCCTTGCCCATGATGTCGAAGGCGGAGCCGTGGATCGGCTCGAACATCGAGGGGGCGCGGCGCGAAGGGTCGAGGTTGGCGGTCGGCGCGACACCGAGCGAGCCGGCGACGGCGCCGGCGAGGTCCGACAGGATGTCGGCGTGCAGGTTGGTCGCGACCACCGTGTCGATGCTGGCGGGCTTGCGGACCATGCGCGCGGCCATGGCGTCCACCAGCTCCTTCTCCCAGGTCACGTCGGGGTAGTTCTTCGCGACCTCCGCCGCGATGTCGTCCCACATCACCATGCCGTGGCGCTGCGCGTTGGACTTGGTGACGACCGTCAGCAGCTTGCGCGGGCGGGACCGCGCGATGTCGAAGGCGACGCGCATGATCCGCTCAACGCCGGCGCGGGTGAAGATCGCGACCTCGGTCGCCACCTCCTCCGGGTGTCCGCGATGCGCACGGCCGCCATGCCCCGCATATTCGCCCTCGGAGTTCTCACGCACGATCACCCAGTCGATATCGCCGGGCTCAACGGCGCGGAGCGGGCTGGTGAGGCCGGGCAGAACGCGGGTCGGGCGGATATTCGCGTATTGGTCGAAGCCCTGGCAGATCTTCAGCCGCAATCCCCAGAGGGTGATGCTGTCCGGCAGTTCCGGGTCGCCCACCGCGCCGAAATAGATGGAGTCGAAGTTGCGGAGGGTGTCGAGGCCGTCCTCCGGCATCATCACACCGGTCTGGCGGTAATAATCGCTGCCCCAGGGCAGCGTCTCGACATCCAGGGCGAAGCCGCCGTCGCGCTTTGCGAGTGCTTCCAGCACGCGCAGGCCGGCGGGGATGACCTCCTTGCCGATGCCGTCGGCGGGGATGGCGGCGATACGATGGCGTCGCATGGTCAGGTGATATTCCCTGGTCGTTGGAAAGCGTGTTGGAAAAAGCGGGCGCGGCTGGCATGCCGTGGCCGATGGACGAAACCTTGGATACGGGCGTGACGCCCGCCGAAGACGGCGAACGCAGGAGCCTCGGCGAATCCGCCTATCGCGCGCTGCGTGCCCGGCTGCTGGAGATGACGCTGCCCCCCGGCCATCAGGCGACGGAGGGCGACCTCGCGGCGCAACTCGGCATGAGCCGCACGCCCGTGCATGAGGCCGTGCTGCGCCTGCAGGCCGAGGGGTTCCTGGCCGTGCAGCCGCGGCGCGGCGTCCGCGTGTTGCCGATCGACCCGACGAGCATGGCCGAGACCTATGAGGTGCTGATCGCGCTGGAAGGGGCCGCGGCGGCGCGGCTGGCCGCCCATCCGAACCCGGCTGCGACCGAAGCCATGGCGCGCGCGACCGAGGCGATGCGCGGAGCCCTGGCGCGGGGGGACCGGCGGGGCTGGGCGGCGGCGGATGACCGCTTCCATCGCGCGCTGGTCGAGGGCTGTGGCAATGCCAGGCTGGCCCGCATGGCGCTGGAGGCCGCCGATCTGGCGCAGCGCGCCCGGCTGGCCACCGCCGCGCTGCGGCCGGAGCCGACCGGATCGGCCGATGAGCATGCGCGGATCCTGGAGGCGCTGAATCGTGGCGAGCCGGAGGCGGCCCGGGCGGCCGTTTCCGCGCACCGGCAGCGGGCCAGCGCGGAAATCCTCCACACCCTCTCCTTGCCTCTCATGCGTCTTGGCGGCCACTGACGGCACGGCGCGCTCCCTCTCGGCGCACCTTGTTCCATACCACCATGCATACCACAAGATGGAACTGCCGTGCGGGTCGGGCTTGTCGCGGGAGGGCAGAGGGTGATGATGCGCCCGGCACTAGGAGGGGCAGCCAATATGGAATGGGATGACCAGCGGGCCCGCGCGGCCCTGCGCCGGATGTTCGATGCGGCCGTGCGCAGCGCCGATCCCCGCGCCATCCTGAAAAACCATCTTCCCGAGCGGCCCGCCGGACGCGTGGTCGTGGTCGGCGCCGGCAAATCCGCCGCCGTGATGGCCGCTGCGCTGGAGGATGCCTGGCCGGATGTGCCGATGTCTGGGCTGGTCGTCACCCGATACGACCATGCCGTCCCGACCCGGCGGATCGAGGTGGTCGAGGCGTCCCACCCCGTGCCGGATGCAGCCGGCGAGAAGGCGGCCATGCGCATCCTGGAGACGGTCCGGGGTCTCACGGCGGATGATCTGGTCCTTGCCCTGATCTCCGGGGGCGGTTCCGCGCTGATGCCGCTCGCCGCGCCGGGGCTGACCCTGGCCGACAAGCAGGCCGTGAACCGGGCGCTGCTGGCCTGCGGCGCCACAATCAACGAGATGAACGTGGTCCGGCGGCACCTTTCCGCGATCAAAGGCGGGCGGCTGGCCGCCGCAGCGCATCCAGCGCGGGTGGTGACACTGGCCATTTCCGACGTGCCCGGGGATGATCCAGCGGCCATCGCGTCCGGCCCGACTGTCCCTGATCCCAGCAGCTTCGCCGAGGCGCGGGCCATCGTGGCCCGCTACGGCATTGCACTGCCCGAATCCGTCCGCGCGCATCTGGATGCCGCGGCGGAGGAGACACCCAAGCCGGGCGATCCCCGCCTTGCCCGTGCAGAGTACCGGATGATCGCCACCCCGCTCATGGCCTTGCAGGCCGCGGCGGCGGAGGCGCGCGCGCTCGGGCTCATGCCGCTGATCCTGGGTGACGCGCTGGAGGGCGAGGCGCGGGAGGCGGGCACGCTGCTGGCCGGCATCGCGCGCTCCGCCGCGGCGCACGGCCTCCCCGTCGCTCCCCCGGCGGTCCTGCTCTCGGGCGGGGAAACCACGGTGACTCTGCATGGCGCCAAGGGAGCGGGGGGACGGAACGGGGAATGCCTGCTCGGCCTGGTCGCCGCCCTGGCAGGGCATCCGGGCATCTGGGCCTTGATGGCCGATACGGACGGGATCGATGGCTCGGAAAGCAACGCCGGCGCGGTTGCCGGGCCGGATACGATCGGCCGCAGCCGCGCAGCCGGGGTTGATCCTATCGCCGCCCTGCAGGCGCATCGCAGCCATGACGTGTTCACGGCGTTGGGGGACCTCGTGGTGACCGGCCCCACCCTCACCAATGTCAATGACTTCCGGGCCGTCATAATCACTTAACAAATGTAAGCCGAACACCCCTCGTAAGGCAGGCTTATCCGAACTAACTCTAGCCCATGCGCGACAAGGCTCTCGAAGATCTCCTGGCCCGCCGTGGGGCCGTTACCCGGATTGCCTCCGGCCTCGGCATTTCCACCGCTGCCGTCTCCCAATGGCGCCGCGTCCCTCCCGAGCGGGTCGAGGAGGTGGCGCGAATCATGGAGGTGCCCCCTGAGACGCTCCTCCACTCCGAACCATCGTTCGCAGGAGCGTCCCGCTTGGCCAGCCGCATCCCGATCCGCCGCCGGCGGCGGACCAAGATCATCGCGACCCTTGGCCCGGCCAGTGCCGCGCCGGAGGTGATCGAGAGGCTGTTCCGTGCCGGGGCCGACATCTTCCGCCTGAACTTCTCCCACGGGTCTCATGAGGACCACGCGGCCCGTATCCGGACCATCCGCGAGCTGGAACGCCGCACTGGCCGGCCGATCGGCATCCTGGCAGATGTGCAGGGGCCGAAGCTGCGCGTGGGCAAGTTTGGCGGCGGGCGCGTGCAGTTGCAGCCCGGTCAGCCCTTCCGTCTCGACCTGTCGCCTGTGCCGGGTGATGTGCGGCGCGTGCAGCTGCCCCATCCCGAGATCATCCGGGCCGCCCGCATCGGCACAACGCTGCTGCTGGACGACGGCAAGTTGCGCTTGGGCGTGACCCGCCAGCGAGAAGACCATCTGGAGACCGAGGTGCTGGTCGGCGGTCCGCTTTCGGACCGCAAGGGCGTGAACGTGCCGGATGTGCCCCTTCCCATTCCGGCGCTGACGGAAAAGGACCGCACGGATCTCGCCTTCGTGCTGGAGCAGGGGGTGGAGTTCATCGGCCTCTCCTTCGTCCAGCGGCCGGAGGACGTGGCGGAGGCCAAGGCCATAGCCAATGGCCGCGCCTGGATCATGGTGAAGATGGAGAAGCCCCAGGCCGTCGAGCATATGGACGGCATCCTGGACCTGGCGGATGCGGTGATGGTGGCGCGCGGCGACCTGGGCGTGGAATGCCCGCCGGAGGAGGTGCCGCTGATCCAGAAGCGCATCATCCGCGGCGCGCGCGCCCGTGGCATCCCCGTGGTGGTGGCGACGCAGATGCTGGAAAGCATGATCTCCGCGCCCACGCCAACCCGCGCGGAAGCATCCGACGTGGCGACGGCGGTGTTCGACGGGGCGGATGCGGTCATGCTCTCGGCCGAGACGGCGGCAGGGCAGTATCCGTTCGAGGCGGTGAACATCATGGACCGCATCGTCGCCCGGACGGAGCAGGATCCGGGCTGGCGCGCCATCACGGACAGCAACCGCCCCGATCCGCGCCACACATCTTCCGACGCCATCGCCGCCGCCGCGCGGCAGGTGGCCAGCACGATCGAGGCCGAGGCGATCGCAGCCTTCACCTCCACCGGGTCCACCGTGCTGCGCGTGGCGCGGGAACGACCGGGCGCGCCGATCATCGGCATGACCGCGAGCGAGCGCACGGCGCGGCGGCTCGCCCTGGTCTGGGGCGTGCATCCCGTGCAGAGCAAGGAGCCCGCGAGCATGACCGACATGGTTGCCAAGGGCGTGCGCGCCGCGGCGGCGGAGGGCTTTGCCGTGAGCGGCGACGAGGTGGTGGTGGTGGCAGGCGTGCCCTTCGGGACGCCGGGCACGACCAACGCGCTGCGCGTGGCGATTGTGGAGTAGTGGCGAGCGTCGGGTCGGTGTATCCGCGCTGCACCTGCCTGCAGTGAGGACAAGGATGAAGCGTATCGCGATGGCCGCCCTGGTCGCGGTTCCGATGATGGCCCTGGCCGGTTTCGCCGCCCCGGCCCAGGCGCAGCGCAGCGGCCTCTACGATGTCAGCGGTGTGGCCGTGGACGGCACGGCCTATTCGGGCCAGATGGCGATCCAGCAGGTTGGCCTCGCGTCCTGGCACGTGGTCTGGAACCTGGATTCGGGACGGTACGAAGGTTACGGCATGTCGGCTGGCCCGGTGTTTTCCGTCGGCTTCACGGTGGGCGACCGGCCGGGCGTCGCGATCTACGAGGTAGCGCCGGATGGCGCCATGACTGGCCAGTGGACGATGATCGGCAGCAACGGCATCGGCACCGAGACGCTGCGGCCCCACTGATCCGGCGCAGCCGGGTTCAACCCCGCAGCGCTGGCCACATCAGGTAATCGCAGCGGCCGTTATTTGCCCCGTCCAGCGCCAGTTCCGGTGCATCGGGCGGGCCGCCGGCGGGGCGCCGCAGCACGCTTTCCCGCGTCACGACAAAGCCAGGCTGTTCCAGCACCAGGCGGAAACGTCCCTGCCCCACCGGGTCCAGCACGGTGTCAACGGCGGGGGCGCAGACGCCCGGCCCACCGCGCGTCAGCTCGGCCCGCATCGGATAGGGGACGGGCGCGGCTTCTGGGATGGCGACCAGCAGCTGGGGCATGGGGCTGGCCGGTGCGCGGATCGGCACCTCGGCCATAGGTGCGGGCGGCAGGTCCGGCGTGCTGCCGCAGGCCGCGAGGCCCACTGCAGCCAGGCCCGCCATGGCCAGGGCCAGATTCGGCCGGAGCGATCGGCGCATCGGAGCTTCCCTCATCCTTCGGTCCGGTCGCGCAACGCGCGAACCGGCCCTTGGCTTCAGGTGGCGGAAGGATCGCCGGGCTGCGCCGCCTCAAGCCGGTATCCCAACCCACGCACGGTCTGGATCACCACCCCGGCCTCGGCCTGGCTAAGGCGGGCGCGCAGGCGGTGGACATAGACCTCCACCGCGTTCGGCTGCACGGCGCGGTCCAGCCCGGCCAGCCGCGCCTCCAGCGTTTCCTTCGCCACCGGGCGCGGGGCCGCGCGCAGCAACACCTCCAGCAAGGTCCGTTCGCGGGGCGGCGGATCGAAGGGCACACCGGCGACGGTCAGGGCGCGGGAGAGCGGATCGAGCGAGATGGCGCCCAGCACCAGCGGCTGCACCCCGCGCCCGCCCCGGCGCTGCGCCGCGTTCAGCCGCGCCACCAGCTCCACCAGTGAGACCGGCTTGACCATGTAGTCGTCCGCGCCGAGGTCGAGGCCCTCGACCACCTCCGCCACCTCGCCGCGCGCGGTCATGATCAGGACCGGAGGCGCGCCGGGGCGATGGCGCAGGCTGCGCACCAGTTCGATTCCGTCGCCATCCGGCAGGCCGCGATCCAGCACCACCGCGTCGTACTCGCCAATCGTCAGCGCCGCCTCCGCCTCCTCCAGCGAACCGCCGATATCGGTCTGCCAGCCGGCGCGCCGAAGTCCTTCGGCCAGCAGCGCCGCGAGCCGGGCATTGTCCTCGACCAGCAGCACGCGCATCCAAGCCCCCCCTCGACTGCGCGCGGAGATTGCGTCGAGCGCCGCAGGATGCCAAGGCGGCGGACCGCTGGAGGGCCGGATGACCTTATGAACGGTGGAGAGCGAGACGCAGGAGCGCCTTCCACGCTCACCGGCGATGCCATGCCCGGGCGATCTGCTCTACTATCCTGCGATGGCTGCCCGCCCGCCCCCTGCCCGTCCGCGTAGCCTCGTCGGCCGCCTTGCCGCGGCCTATGCGGTGATTGGCGCCGGGGCGCTGGTGGTTGGCGGCATCATCCTGCACCAGACGCTGAACCATGTGGTCTGGCGGGAGCATCAGCGCGGGATCATGGCGGCGGGCGCGGTCGTCACCGAACGCATCACGCGCGAGGGGCTGGACGGCCTGATCCGCCCGCTTGGGGGCGAGACGGGCCGCCGCTTCGATACCTCCACCGGCTCGATGCTCTTCGCCGTGGTCGACCCTGCCACCGGACGCGAGATCGTCTCGCCTGGGGTGCGGGAGCAGCTGCCACGGATCGAGCAGGATGGCAGCTTTCCCGAAACCTTCCAGGAGGGCCGGGATGGCACGCGGCTCTGGGGCATCACGCGCTGGATGGACACGCCGGACGGCCATCATGTGGCCGTGCAGATCGCCCAGGACATGGAGCGTTCCTACATCGTGCTCGACGACGTGCCGAGGGCGGCCATTGGGCCCGTGCTCGCGGTGCTCGCCATCGGGGCGGTGCTGCTCTTCGTCGCGAATGTGGGCTTGCTGATCCTTCTCTCCGCCCCGCTGCGCCGGGCGGCGCGCGAGGCGGAGCGGATCGGCCATGGCGGCCCGTCCCGGCTGGAGGAAGGCGAGATGCCGCCGGAGTTGCTGCCGCTGATCCAGGCCGTGAATGGTGCGCTGGACCGTCTGGACGACGCGCTGGAATGGCAGCGCGGCTTCTCCGCGGAGGTGGCGCATGAGCTGCGCACTCCGCTGGCCATCATCCAGGCCGAGCTGGACCTTCTGGATGCAGGCGGGGTGACGGACCGGTTGCGGCGCGATGTGCAGGAACTGGCCCAGCTCGTTTCCGACCTGCTGGAGGCGGCCGAGGCGGCGCGCGACAACCCGGTGACCGGGGGTGCCTTCGATCTGTCGGAGCTGGTGGCCGACACGGCCCGCCGCTTCGGCCCAATGGCGGAGCGCGAGGGGCATGCCCTGCATGCCCCCATTGCCAACGCCCCCATCTGGGTGCGGGGGGAGCGCGATTCGATCGGCCGGGCACTGCGAAACCTGATCGACAATGCCTTGTCCCATTCACCGCCCGGCGGGGCGGTCACGCTTCGGCTCGGCACGCCAAAGGACGGCATGGTGACGGTGACGGTGTCGGACCAGGGCAAGGGCGTGCCGGTGTCGGAGCGGAAGGACGTCTTCCGCCGCCACTGGCGGGCGGGGGACGTGCGCCGGCGGGGCCTGGGGCTCGGCCTTTCGATCGTGGAGCGGATCGTGCACGCCCATGGAGGCACGGTGGAGGTGGGCGATGCGCCGGGGGGCGGCGCGGCCTTCTCCCTCCACCTGCCGCTGGCGCCGGTACCGACCGCGCCTGCGGAAAACGTCCTTCCGGCGGATTGAGCCGCCGGGCCTGCCGGGCCCGGCCTCAGTCCTGGGCGGCGCGGTCGATGAAGAGGGCTCCCCCGGTGACGATGCGGGCCTCGGGGTTCAGCCCGCTGGTCACCTGCACCATGCCATCGGACTGTAGCCCGGTTTCCACCTTACGCATGACGAAGCGGTTGTCATCTAGTGCCTCCCAGAGGGAGGTGCTGGCGCCACGGTGGATCAGGGCACCGGCGGGCACCGCAACCGCGTTGCTCGCATCGCCCACTGCGATGCGGAAGGAGGCGAACATCTCGGGCTTCAGCAGGTGGTCGGGGTCCTCCACCGCAGCGCGGACCGTCAGGCGGCGGGTGGTGGGATCCAGCGCACTGGCCACGTTCTCAATACGCGCGTTGAAGCTTCGCCCGGGCAGCGCGTCCACGCTGACCTGCACCTGCTGGCCCGGGCGGACCAGCGGAGCGTCCATCTCGCGCACGCCGGCCACCAGCCACATCTGGGACAGGTCGGCAATGGTGTAGATCGGGTCTGAGCCGCCGGCATTCAGCCACTGCCCCGAGCCGATGCGGCGCTGCACGACCGTGCCTGCGATCGGGGCGGTCACGGCCACCACGGCGTTCACGCGGCGGGTCTGCTCGATCTGGGCGATCTCTTCCGGGCTGCGGCCAAGCACGCGCAACTTGTCACGCGCGGCCGCGAGGGTCGCCTCCGCCGTGCGCTGGTCGGACAGGGCATTGGCCAGGTCGGCCTGCGCTTGCTCCAGGTCACGCCGGGCGGCGGCCTTGGCAGCGAAGAGGTCGCGTTGCCGAGCCTCGTTCCGGCGGGCGAGGTCGGCCTGGGTGCGGGACCTTGCGGCGGCGTCGAGGGCGGAGAGAAGGTCGTTCGCGGCCGAGGTGAGGTCCGTCGTCTCGATCTCAAACAGCACATCGCCCGCCCTCACCTGCTGGCCGGGCTGGGCGATGGCGCGCACCACGCGGCCCGTATAGGGCGCGAAGACGGGCGTCGAGCGTTCCTCATTGAAGGAGATGCGGCCTTCCGCAATGCGCTCCGGCCGGAAGCTGCGGGAGACGACGGGCTCAATGCGCAGCAGTTTCGCCTCGGTCGGGGAAAGCTTGAAGGAGCCATCCGCCTGACGACCGGTGTTGATCGCGGCACGTGCCGGGGAGGAGATGACCGCCACCTCCTCATGTCCGCTGAATTCCCGGTAGGCATAGACTCCGCCCAGCGCGAGCACGGCAACGCCGGCAAGCAGGATAGGCAGGCGGCGGCGCGGCCGGGCAACATCGGCAGGCGCGGAAACGACCCCGGTTTCGGCAATCTGGGGCGGGGTCATCATGTTCATGGCCAGCACCTGCGCTTTCTTCCCGGCAGGCAGGATCCATCCTTTCCACCGATGCGAAGGCTTATGGCGCAGGCAACTTACAGCCGGCTTACAGGCCGAATTTGCCCTTCCGCTTCGGTCACTCACACGTCAGATCAACAGCGCGCCGACCCGGTTCCGAGTGCCCCTGCCCCGGCTCCGCGCTTCCGTATCCTGACTTCCGGGAGCCGCCCTTGCGCCACCTTGTCGCCCAGGCCCTCGAGCGCCGTCCGCTCGTCCTGTTGCTTCTTGCCGTCTTCATGGTCGTGGGCGTGTTCGGCTTTCGGCATCTCAACATCGAGGCCTATCCGGACCCGGTGCCGCCGACCGTGGTGGTGATCACGCAAAACGCCGGGCAGAACGCCGAGGAGATCGAGCGCACCATCACCATCCCGATCGAGGTGGCGATGTCGGGGCTGCCGAATCTGACGACGGTGCGCTCCACCAGTCTCTTCGGCCTGTCCGATGTGCGCGTGCAGTTCAACTTCAACTACACTTATGAGGAAGCGGTCCAGCAGGTGCTGAACCGGCTGGGGCAGCTCGGCTCCCTGCCCAGTGGCGCGCAGCCCGCCATTTCGCCCGCTTCGCCCATCGGCGAGATCATGCGCTACCGGCTCGTCGGGCCGCCGGGCTATCCGCTGGAAGATCTGAAGACCCTGCAGGAATGGGTGCTGGACCGCCGCTTCAAGCGCGTGCCTGGGGTGATCGACGTCACATCTTTCGGGGGCATTTCCAAGACCTATTCGGTGCAGGTCGATCTCTCTCGCCTGAACGCCTATGGCCTGTCCCTGCCTTCCGTGGTGGAGGCGATCCGAAACGGGTCGGTGAATGTCGGCGCGGGCACGCTGAATGTCGGGCCGCAATCGGTCGTGGTGCAAGGTATCGGCCTGATCCACTCGTTGGACGATATCCGGAACGTGGTCCTGGGAAGCCAGCATGGCAGCCCGATCCTGGTTTCCGACGTCGCGACGGTCGGCGTCGGCAATCTGCCGCGCCTCGGCGTCGCGGGGCATGAGGGGGATGACGACGTGATGCTCGGCACGGTGCTGATGCGCCGCGGCGAGCAGACTCTGCCGACCATTCATGGCGTGCAGGAGGAAGTGCGCCGCATCAATGAGGGCGGCGTGCTGCCGCCGGGCGTGAGGATCGTCACTCTCTATGATCGCGAGGATCTGGTGAGCACCACCACGGTGAAGGTGGTGCACAACATCCTGGAAGGCGTGGTGCTGATCCTGGTGATCCAATGGCTCTTCCTGGGTGACCTGCGCGGGGCGGCGGTGATCGCGGCGACCATTCCCTTCGCCTTCTTCTTTGCGGTTCTGATGATGCTGGCGCGCGGCGAAAGCGCGAATCTGCTCTCCCTCGGCGCGTTGGATTTCGGCCTGCTGGTGGATGCCACGGTGATCATGGTGGAGAACATCTTCCGCCACCTGCATCTGGCCCGGCACCATCCCGGCCCCGACGGCAAGCCCCGCCCCGTGGCGATCACGGTGCTGCGCGCCGCGAGCGAGGTGGACAATGCCATCCTCTTCTCGATCATGATCATCATCGCGGCCTTTATCCCGCTCTTCGCCATGGGCGGGATCGAGGGGCGCATCTTTGGCCCGATGGCCAAGACCTATGCCTATGCCATCGGCGGCGCGCTGCTGGCGACCTTCACCATCACCCCCGCGCTTTCGGCCACGCTGTTCAAACCGGAGACGGAGGAGAAGGACACCTTCGCGGTAAAGGGCATCCGCTGGGCCTATACGCACCTGTTCCATGCCGGCATGCGGCGGCGTGGCCTGACCATGGCGCTGGCCGGCACCATGCTGGTGGGCAGCATGGGCGTCATGTCCCGCCTGGGGGCCGAGTTCCTGCCGACGCTGGAGGAGGGCAGCATCTGGCTGCGTGCCACCATGCCCGCGACCATCTCCTTGGAAGAGGGTAATCCGGTGGCCAACCGGATCCGCCGCATCCTGATGGAGTTCCCGGAGGTGATCACCGTCACCTCCCAGCAGGGGCGGCCGGATGACGGCACGGACAGCGCGGGCTTCTTCAACGCCGAATTCTTCGTGCCGCTGATCGCACAGGAGAAGTGGGTCACCGGCCATAACCGGGACGAGCTGGTGGCCGCGATCAGCAAGCGGCTGGAGGACGAGTTCGCTGGGGTGGAGTTCTCCTTCTCCCAGGCCATCTCGGACAATGTCCAGGAGGCGGCTTCGGGCGTGAAGGGCGCGAATGCGGTCAAGGTGATCGGACCGGATCCGGCCGTCGCGTCCCGCGTCGCGGACCAGATCCGCCGCGAGATGGCGCAGGTGCAGGGCATCGCCGATCTCGGTGTGCTGCTCAGCACGGGGCAGCAGACCCTTTCCGTCACGGTGGACCGCGCCAAGGCAGCGCGGCTCGGGTTGACCGTCAATGACGTGAACACCGCCATTTCCTCCGCCGTAGGCGGGCAGGAGGCGGGCAATCTTTATGAGCCGGGCGGCGATCGGAACTTCCCGATCATCGTTCGGCTCTCCCGGCAATACCGCGATGGTCCCGACGCGATCGGCCGTGTGCCGGTTGGGCCCAATGCGGTGCTGCGGGACGTAGCGAAGATCGAGATGATCTCCGGCTCCTCCTACATCTACCGCGAGAACTCCTCGCGCTACGTGCCCGTGCGGTTCTCTGTCCGTGGCCGCGATCCGGCCAGCGCGGTGCAGGAATCGCAGCAGCGGGTAGAGCGCAATGTGCAGCTTCCGCAGGGCTACCGCCTGGAATGGGTTGGCGAGTTCAAGAACCTGCAGGCGGCGGTGGCGCGTCTGATGGTGGTGGTGCCGATCGCCTTCGCGATCATCGCGATGCTGCTTTACATCGCCTTCGGCCGGCTGCGGGAAACGCTGATCGTCTTCGCCATGCTGCCGCTCTCCATCTCCGGCGGCGTGCTGGCACTCGCGGTGGCCGGGCTGAACTTCTCCGTGCCCGCGGCCATCGGCTTCCTTGCTCTGCTCGGCATCACGGTGATGGAAGCGATCATCTTCCTCTCCTACTTCAATCAGCTGCGGGAGCAGGAAGGGCTGGCCTGGACGCCGGCACTGACACGGGCAGGCTTCGACCGGCTGCGCCCGGTGATGATGACCTGCTTCGCCTCCTTCTGCGGCCTGCTGCCCATGGCGCTGGCCTCCGGCATCGGCGCCGATGTGACCAAGCCGCTGGCCATCGTGGTGGTGGGCGGGATCGGGCTGGTGCCGATCTTCATCCTCCTGGTGCTGCCGGTAACGGTGGACCTGCTGGGCCGCCGCCGTGCCGAGCGGGAGGAGCGGGCGGAGTTAGCCGGTGCTTCCACCCAGCCCGCCCCGGCCGAGTAACCGCGGCGGGTCCGTCCGGCCCGCCGCCGCATTCCTTCTTCCCTCGCCCGAATGACGCGAAGGTTTCCGTAAGATGACCCGCCTTCCCCACGCGATCCTGGCCGCCGCAATCCTGGCGCCGCTGGCCTTCACCACGCCGGCCCTGGGCCAGAGCCGCACGACCCGCGCCCCGACCGCAGCGGAACTGCCGATCCGCGCGCCGAGCCTGACCCTCGCCGAGGCGGAGGCGATGCTGCTGGAGCGTAATCTGGCGGTGGTCGCGGCGCGGCGGGGGGTGGATATCGCCCGCGCTCAGCGGCTGGTGGCGGACACCAACCCGGCAGGCTCCATCGGCTACAGCCAGACCACGGCGCAGGTGAACGAGCGCGGCCGCTTCAGCGGCTATAACGGCGGGCGCTACGTCTCGCCCCTCAACAACGCCTCGGTAAATCTTTCCTTCACCATCGAGCGCGGCGGCAAGCGCGAACTGCGGCGGCGCATGGCGGATGAGCAGATCAGCGTGGCCGAGGCGCAAGTGCTGGATGCGCTGCGGGCACAGATTTTCACGCTGCGGACCGCCTTCATCCAGGCCCTGCAGGCCCGCGCCAATCTGCAAGTGGCACTGGCCAACCGCAACAGCCTGAACAACACGGAGGCGCTGCTCTCCCGCCAGGTGCGCGACGGCGCCATCCCGGAATCCGACCTGCTGCGCTTCCAGGCCAGCCGCCTGCCCTTTGAACAGGACCTGGCCAGCGCTGCCCAGTCCTATGCCGCCGCAGCCGCGCAGGTAGCGGCGCTGCTGGGGGCGGACGCCACCCGCACGCCGGAGCCCGCGGCCCGCGCTGCCGGACGCGACCCGGTGGCCGCCATCCTCGCGGGCGTTCCCTTTGACCTGCGCGGCAATTTCGACAGTACGCCGAGCCTGGACGTGACACGCGAGACCCTGTCGGACGCCCTGCCCAACCGTCCCGACGTGCTCGCGGCCACGCGCGGGGTGAATGCGGCGGAGGCGAATACCCGCCTCGCCGAGGCTGCCCGGTCCCGCGACATCTCGATCAGCGGCGCCCTGACCCGCACGGAGCTGAGCCAGGATCTGCCGGAGAGCCGCCGCCCCTTGCGCGCCAATGACACGCTGGGCATCGGCTTCTCCATTCCGATCTTCACCAGCCGGATTACCGAGGGGAACGTCGCGGTCGCGACGGCGCAGCGCGGACAGGCGCTGGCCCAGGCGCAGGGCGTTCTCACGGCCGCGCAGGCCGACCTTGCCACCGCATGGGCATCCTATGTGCAGGCTCGTTCGCTGCTGGACCTGACCACCGGGGCCGCCCTGCGCCGTGCGGAGGAAGCCTATCGCTCGACCGAAGCCGCCTATCTCGCGGGCGGGCGCACTCTGCTGGATACGCTGGACGCCTTGCGGACGCTGAACACGACGCGGGTGGCGGCGAATGCGGCGCGGGCGGCCTATCTGAGCGCGCTCGCCGGGCTGGAACAGGCGAGCGGAGTCGGGGGAATCGGGCCAAAGTTGTAAGGGCGCGCGCCGAGCCCCTGGGCCGCGGCGCTGATCCACGCTGCGATCAGCCTTTCAGGGAAGCGATGACCTAAAACCGTGCCCCAGGCCTTGTTCAGGCTGACGGAGCGATCGTCCCTGGCTGCCACTCAGCGGGGCATGTTGAGGTGCCCGACACGGCACAACGTCTCAAATAAGGCGCGGCGTTGCAGATAGAGAACCGGGCGGGAGGTTTTAGAGAGCACACCTTTGGACGGCGTGTCCCTCGGCTGCACGGACAGTGCCACATACCAACGTATGATAAGGTGGGCGCCATGGCGGTATGGTGGGCTGAGCCATGTTGTGCCTGCCAAAATGCACCATCCCACGCCGCGTAGTCATGCCGGATGCAGGCTTTCGGAGCCGCGACCGACTGGTAGCGCAGCAGGTGCCGTTTCCGATGGCTTCCACCCCCTCTCGGTGAGGCACTGATGGCTGTCCGCGTGCCCCTGGATTCAGATCGCGACATCGTTCCCAAAGGCTGGGGCGTCGAGGTCTTATCGGATTGCTGGCTCCCGGCCGACGCGGTTCATCCGGCCGCGAAGATCCGGGTCGCGTTGCTGGACCATGCGCGCGGCATCGCGCTGATCGACATGGCGCCGAATACGGTCCCGGACGCCATTGAGCGATTTCTGTTGCTGTACCACCAACTCTTCCCCGAGGTAAGCAAGGCACCCCCGGTGGTGTACCGCTCGGTCTCCGCCGCCGATCTCCTGCAACTCAAGACGGTGCTCGACGAGGCTTTCGCAGACACGGCCCCCTTGGAGGCCGACGACGTGTCGCTCGACCTCGACGACGTGTCCTGGATGGAGATGGCCCGCCAGGTTCTCTCGCTGGAGGCCGGTCCGCAGCCCGGGATGCAGGCCGGTGCGGCGGCCGTGCCGGATGCGGTCACGGAGGCTGGAACCGGCCCGCCCAAGCCGACCAAGACAGCGGAGCCGATGCCAGGGACGGCCAAGGCTCCACTACCCGATGTCATGGCGGACCTGCTGTCGAGTTTCGTCGAGCCCGAGCCGCCGCCGTCCCCCACAATGTCCATGTATCCCCGGCTTCTCGTCGCTTTGGGCCTGGTGGCCGGCGCGGTGCCGCTCGGCTATTTCGTGGTGCTGGGTTACTTCGCGCTCAGCCATGAAATGAATCTTGCTGGGGCGCCACGTCCAACCGAGGCCCGCTTGACGCGGTCACAGGCAGCAACTGGAGACGGCACGGCGGTTCCCTTCGGCTCCGACAGGATTGCTCCCCCAAACCAGCGCGCCACTCTCGCCTCGCTTCCGCCGCTTCCCTCCGGGCTGCCGCCCCTGCTGCGGGACGAATTGGCGCCGGAGGCCGGTTCCGGCCCTGTCGAGGACAGTACGAGGTCTATCCTGGAGGCCGGGCTCGCTGGCGAGGCCGTTCCCGGGCCGGAAGCCGCGCCGGAAAGCGCCCTTTCCCCCTTCTCCGGAGGGTCTCCGGAGGATGTAGCTGCGGCCCCGGCCGGGGCTATTGATCAAGCAGTCGCCACCGCCTCCGGGCCCACGGCCGGGGTGCCGCCGGATCCGGGAACGGAACCGGTTACGGCGCCCGAGGTGATGCCCGCGACCATCGCGAGTGCCCTCTCGACCCACCCACACAATGAGCAGGCCGCTGGAACCACGCTGATGTCCGGGCGGGTCCCTGAGGGCACGCCCGCTCCCCAGACGGGGCAGCCGAGTGGTCCGGCAGGACTCATCCCGGCCATCGCTGATCGCGGTGCTATCCTTGGCGAGCCAGTTCCCTCCCTGGCCGCTCTCTTGCCTGCGGAACCTGACCATTCCGCCGTTGCACCGCCGGCTTCCTCCGAAACGGCGGTGGCATTGGCGCCTCCACCGCTCACGGTCGATCCTCCGGCCGATATGCCCGCCTTGGCCTCGGTGCTTCCGTTGCCAGAACCGGCCTCCGTGGCCACGGCTCCGGCGCCCGTGCCCGCCACGGCGGAACTTTCGGTGGCCGCTCCGGTGATAGCCCCGGCTATTCTGGAGGCCGAGGCGCCCGGCACGGCCGATCCATCGCCCGGAGATCCGGCCTTGGCTCCGGCTCTGTCGCAGCCAGCACCGGCCGCCGCCGAACCGCCGGCCTCCGCCACAGCGGAGGGTCTGATGCCAGCCAACGACCCACCGACCGTGGTCCCAGGCCTGGCCGCTGCATCTCTGCCGCCGGCAGCTGAGCCGCAACCGACCGGCATCACCACACCGGCAGTGGAAGCCGCGCCTGAGCCACTGACAGAGCCTGTGACCGCCCCAATGCTGGCTCTGGCTCCCCGCATGGCTGAGCCGTTGGACTCGACCACAGGACAGATGCAGGAGGCCGCGCGCGCTACGACCGATCCGGCGGCACTGACTCCGGCATCACGGTCAGAACCGCTCCCGGCAAATCCAGCCCGGCCGGATCCGCCTAAAGCGGATGGTGTGGCCTCCGCACCCGGTGCGCTGGCATCGGCCTCCCCGGCCCTGCCCGCTTCCTCGCCCGAGCAGGCTGCGCAGAGCGAGGCGGCGCCCGCTTCTGGCCCAGCCGCAGCTAAGACGCCGGCGACGCCCTCGGCTCCGGTGGTTACCGCCTTGGTGGCACCGCCCCCTGCCCCCGTGGCCAGGCCGGCCGCGTCCTCCCCGGTTCCGCCTGTCTCGATGGCGCCCGAGTTGCTGGACGCGCTGGTACGACGGGGCAACGCCATGTTGGCCGTCGGTGACGTTTCCGCGGCCCGGCTACTCTTTGAGCGTGCCGCTGCCGCCGGCAGCGCCATGGCTGCAACGGGCCTGGGGCGCACCTATGATCCGCTGGTCCTGGAAACGCTGAGCGTGCGTGGGCTGCGCCCGGATCCCGATATGGCGGCTTCCTGGTACCAGCGCGCTGTCGCAATGGGTGATCCCGCTGCGAAGCTGCTCGCCCAGCACTTGGGCGCCCGGCGCCAGGGTGGGGCCAGGCGGAGCGAATGAGGCCGCCGGCCCGGCGGGCAGACCAGGGGGAAGCGCGATGAACCATGGCATAGCGACACGGCGAGGCCTGCTCCTGGCCGGCGCGCTCACGCTGCCGGCGCTACAGCGCGCCGAGGCCCAGAGCCAGGGACAGTGGCAGGGGCAGCGGTCTTCCGGCCGCAGCGCGCAGGCCGCGATGACAGTGCGGGCGAATGCGGGAACCGTCGGGGTGATCTCTGGCGGTGTGGACGGTACCTATATCCGCATCGCGGCGGATCTCGCTGCCGTGCTGGATGACGGAGACCGGCTGCGCGTGCTCCCAATCGTCGGCCGCGGTTCCGTGCAGAATATCTCGGATCTGATGTTCGTCCGCGGCATCGATGTGGCGATCGTCCAGTCGGACGCATTGGCCTTTGTCCGCGGCCGTCGTCTCTATCCCGGCGCGGAGCAGGTGATCCAGTACATCACCAAGCTCTATGACGAGGAGGTGCATGTTCTGGCCCGGCAGGAGATCACGCGCGTCCAGGACCTTGCCGGCAAGCGTGTGAATGTGGACGTGGCCGGCAGCGGCACTGCGATGACGGCCTCCCTCATCTTCGAGGCGCTGGGCGTCGCGGTGGAGACGGCGAACGATCCGCAGGATGTCGCGCTGGACAAGCTGCGGCGGGGCGAGATCGCCGCGCTGGTCTATGTTGCCGGCAAACCTGCGCGCCTTTTCTCCAGCATCCCCGCGGATTCAGGCCTGCGCTTCCTGCCGCTGCCGATGACCCCGGCGCTGATCGAAACCTACCTGCCGGCTCGGCTCGGCGCCGAGCAGTATCCCGGGCTCGTGCCGCCTGACGCGCCTGTGGACACGCTGGCCGTCGGTGCGGTGATGGCCGTCTATGCCTGGCCACCAGGGACGGAACGCTATCGCAAGGTCGCGACCTTTGTGGAGGCGCTCTCCTCTCGCTTTGAGAACTTCCTGCGCCCGCCGCGGCATCCGAAATGGCGAGAGGTGAACCTCGAAGCTCAGGTGCCCGGCTGGGCCCGCTTCAGCCCAAGCCAGGAACCGGCCGAGAACCGCGGTCAGCGCTAGAGTAGCTTCAGCACGCCTGTCCGAGACCTTGCGCGGCGCAGGCGCCGAAGCAGCGGGCTTGGTGTTTGCCTGGGGGACCGCTCAGCTCTCGGCGGCCAGCATCGCCGCATCGATCTGCGCAAGGAGTTGCGGGAAATCCACCGGCTTCGGGTGGTAGTCGTTGCACCCGGCCTCCAACATGCGGTCGCGGTCCCCAGCCATGGCATGGGCGGTCAGGGCAATGATCGGAATCCCGGCGGTGTCCGGCTCCTGGCGCAGCTTGCGGGCGGCGGTCCAGCCGTCCATCACTGGCAGGTTCATGTCCATCAGGATCACATCGGGGCGTTCCGCCTGGGCCATGTCCACGCCCTGCTGGCCGTCATGTGCCAGGACCACGTCGAAGCCACGGCGCCGCAGGCGCCGGGACAGGAAGTCCCAGAGCTCCTCATGATCCTCCACCAGCAAGATCTTGGTCATGGCGATGCACTCTCCCTCTCCGGCTGAAACGGGGTGGGCGGCGACGGGTTCCCTGGATGGGCGCCCCGGGCGGCGATGCGGCGCAGCTCCTTCAGCAGGGCCTCGGGCGGCTCGTCATTGCTGGGCAGCACGCGGCGCACCTGGCCCCGGAGCGCCTCCAGCGCGGCGGGCGGCACGCCGCCGCCGGCCAGGGCGATGACCTGGACGTCCTTGCAGGAGTCGCGCTGACGCAGCTCATGCACCAGGGTCAGGCCATCATTGTCCGGTCCGGGCACGGCGACGAGGACGAGGCCATAGGGCGGGGCGGCGGGATCGGGCGCGATCAGGCGGGCCAGGGCGGCCTCGGATGAATCCGCCTCCTCGACGGACCAGCCCTCGCTTTCCAGGAGCTGGCGCAACTCGTTCCGCGGCTCGGGCTCGGCCTCGACTACGAGCGCGGCGCCGGGAGCGCGGTAGCGGTCCAGCACGGTGCGGAGGCGCTGCCATTGGACGGGCTTGATCAGATAGTCCGCGGCGCCCAGCGACACCGCCAGGGCCCGTTCCTGCACGATCGAGACCATCACCACCGGGATCTCCGCCAGCTCAGGGTCGGCCTTCAGGGCGGTGAGAACGGACCAGCCATCCATGCGCGGCATCATCACGTCCAGCAGGATGGCAGTGGGGCGAAGCTGCTTCGCCAGCCGCAGTCCCTCCTCCCCGTCCTGGGCGGTGCGGACGGCAAAGCCGTCGCGCAGGACGAAGCGGGAGAGCAGCTCACGTGAAGCGGGATCGTCATCGACCACCAGTACCAGCCCCGCCTGGGTCCGCTCCTGGGCGTCGGGCATCGCCTGATGCTGCACGGCCTCGGCCTCCGCCTCCGCCTCGGGTCCGGTCTCGCGCAGATCCATGGGGACGTGGATGATGAAGGTGGTTCCCTTCCCCTGCTCGCTCTCCGCCGAAATGCTGCCGCCGAGCAGCGTGCAGAAAGCCTTGGTGATGGCGAGGCCGAGGCCCGTACCGCCGAAGCGGCGCGTGGTCGAGCTGTCAGCCTGGGTGAAGCGGGTGAACAGCTTGGCGACCTGTTCCTTTGTCATGCCGATGCCGGTGTCGGCGACGTGGAAGGCGATCTCGCGCCGGCCCATCGCGTCCCGTCCTGCCTCGGCGGAGAGCGTCACGCGCCCGCCCTCGGTGAACTTGCTGGCATTGGAGAGGAGGTTGATCAGGCACTGGCGCAGCTTGACCTGGTCGGAATGCATCATACCGAGATCTGGTGGCAGGCGGACCTCGAGCGTGTTCGCCTTGCGCGCCATCAGCGCCTGCACCGTGGCAACGGCCTCATGCACCATCGCGTCCACGGCGAAGTCCTCTGGATGGGTTTCCATCCGCCCGGCCTCGATCTTGGAAAGGTCGAGCACGTCGTTGATCAGAGAGAGCAGGTGGCGCGCATTGGCGGCGATCTTCTGCAGATCCTTGGTCAGCACCTCGCCGCCTTCGATCTCGGCAGCCTCCTCTTCCAGCATTTCGGAATAGCCGATCACGGCGGAAAGCGGCGTCCGCAGCTCATGGCTCATATTGGCGATGAACTGGCTCTTGGCGCGGTTCGCATCCTCCGCCGCCTCGCGTGCGAGCGTTGCCTCCTCCTGCGCCTCGCGCAGATCGGTGACGTCAGTGTTGGTGCCGAACCAGCCGGTGATCTGGCCATCCGGATGCTCCTCATCCGGCTCGTCCCGGATCGGCACGGCGCGGCTCAGGAACCAGCGGTAGCGGCCATCGGCGCCGCGGAGGGGAAAGAAATCCTCCCAGGGCTCCCCGGCCGCGATGGCCGCGCGGAAGCCCTGCTCCACGCGCTCCACATGCTCGGGATGCTGGACGGTCTTCCAGCCCGAGCCCTTCATCGCCTCGAAATCCGTGCCGGTGAACTCGTACCAGCGGCGGTTGTACCACTCGATCTCGCCCTGCGCGTCGGTCTGCCAGGCAAGTTGCGGCAGGGAATTAGCCAGGGTGCGGAAACGTGCCTCGCTACGCCGCAGCCGGTCCTCCGCCCGGCGGCGGCGGGTGACATCCATCAGGATCAGGCCAGCCCCGTCCACCGCCCCGCCATGGGCCACGGGGAAGAGGGTGAGCATGAGGTGGTACCTCTCTCCGGGCCGGTCGGGGGGCGATACCTCCACCTGAACATCGGATTGCGGCCGCCCTTCCTGCACGGCGCGCAAGCGCGGCTCGACCTTCGCCCGAACCGCCTCGGGCAGGACCGTTGCGACGCCCGGCGCGGCTTCCAGCCCCATGCAGCGGGCCGTGATCTCCACCAGGGCGCGGTTCGCATTGATCAGGGCCATGTCGCGGCCGATGAAGCCAAGCCCGACAGGGGCGTTGGCCATCACCGTATCCAGCAGCGCATTCGCCTGCCGCTCCGCCCGGCGGCGCGCGACGGCATAGCTGCCGAGCAGGGCGCAAGCGAGCAGCGCGGCACCAAGCGCAAGGCCCCAGAGCCAGAGCCCCCGTTCCGTGGAGAGGCGGTTGAGCGTTTCGACCCGCTCTCGGACCTGGGCCTGGAGGCGCGGCACCTCGGCCCGGATCTCGTCCATCACCGCCCGGCCCTGGCCGCTCTCGACCAGCTCCTGGGCCTGGTCAGCGCCGCCGCTGCGGCGGGCGTCGATGCTGTGCTGTGCCAGGGCCTCACGCTGCGTGATCAGCTCCCGCAGGCGGGTGACGGGAGGCAGGCCTGCGGGGTCGCGCAGGGCCTCCAGCGCCGCTAGCCTCTCCTCCACGGCGGCCAACCCGGCCCTGTAAGGGTCGAGATACTCCTCCCTGCCGACCAGCAGGTACCCGCGCTGGCCTGTCTCGACGTCCTTGATGGCGGAGAGCACGCCCTCCAACACCACCACCGCCTCATTTCCCGCCGCGACGGAGTCGCTGTCGCGGTCGTTCAACGCATAGGCCACCGCACCTGCCAGCACCGCCACGACGGCCAGCACCGCGGCGATGATCGGCATGCGCGACCGGTGCCGGGGCGAAGCGATGCGGGAATCCTGATCGGGCACGGTTCGTCCTTCGTCGCGGCTTCATCCTGCCGTCCCACCGGGCGGCCCCTCTCCCGGAGGCGATGATCCTTCGCGCAACGCCACAGGGCTTGCCGGGTTACGGGGGAACGGCCCTTGCCGCCCCTCCACCTGGAACGACCCGAGCCGCATGGCCCTTCCCGACCGACGCCTTCCCCCCGTCGCCACGCCGGGCAATCCCGTGGCTGGGGCGGCGATGCTCGTCTCTGCGGCCGTGATCGTGACCGGGCTCTATTACGGGCGGGACATCCTCGTCCCCCTCGTGCTGGCCGTGCTGCTGGCCTTCGTGCTGGCGCCCGTGGCGCGGCTGCTGCAGCGGCTGCGGCTGGGCAAGGGGCTTTCGGTCATGGCGGCGGTGCTGATCGCCTTCGCGCTGATCGGGGCGATCATCGCGACGCTTGGCTCGCAGGCCGCGGATCTGGCGGCTGAGTTGCCGCATTACGCGGCCACCCTGCGCGCGAAGTTCGGCGCCCTGGGCGGCCCGGGCGAGTTGCTGCGCTGGGCGGAGGGGCTGATGAACGGACTGGGCATCGGTGGGCCGCTGGAGCCGCCGGCAGCTCCGGGCACACCCGTCGTGATCGCGGCCCCGCCGCGATCGGACACCGCGCTGCTGAACGTGGTGGGCAGCGTGCTCGGCCCCGTGCTGCATCCGCTGGCCACGGCGGGGCTGGTGATCATCTTCACCATCCTCGTCCTGCTCTATCGCGAGGATCTGCGCGACCGCGCCATTCGCCTGGCCGGGGCGCGCGACCTGCACCGCACGATGACGGCGATGAACGACGCTGCCGCGCGGCTCTCCCGGCTGTTCCTGGCCCAGGTGGCGCTGAATGCGGCCTATGCCGTGTTCATCGCGGCGCTCCTCTGGGCCGTCGGGCTGCCCAGCCCGCTGCTCTGGGGGATTCTCGCCGGGCTGATGCGCTTCGTGCCCTTCATTGGCACCCCAATCGCGGTGACGCCGCCGCTGGTGCTGGCGGCCGCGACCGATCCCGGCTGGACGCTGGCCATCACGGTGCTGGCCGTGTTCCTGGTGGGCGGGGCCTTCATGGGCCAGGTGATGGAGCCGCTGTTCTTCGGGCGGCGCACCGGGCTCTCGCCGCTTTCCGTCGTGCTTTCGACGAGCTTCTGGGCTTTTCTCTGGGGGCCGATCGGGCTGCTGATCGCAACGCCGCTGACGGTGGGCCTCGTCGTGCTCGGGCGCCATGTGCCGCGCTTCGAGTTCTTCGACGTTCTACTGGGCGACCGCCCACCGTTGCAGCCCGAGGAAAGTTTCTACCAGCGTGCCCTGGAAGGCGACGCGGACGGGCTGGTCGAGCAGGCGCGCGACGTTCTGGCCGAACCGGAGGCGAGCTTGGCCGCTTATGGCGACGCTGTCGCGCTGCGGGGATTGGTGCTGGCCCAGACGGACTGGTCGCGGGAGGCGCTGGAACCGGATCGCCTGGAGGTCATCCGCGCGCAGGTCGGCACGCTGCTGGACGACCTTTCCGACTTCGGGCAGCTCGCCGAAACGGCTCTTCCCCTGGCCTGGCGGGCGGATGGGGCGGTGGTCTGCATCGCGGCACGCGGGCCGCTGGACGACCTCACGGCGCGGCTGGCGGCGCTGGTGCTGCACCGGGCCGGGCTGGGCGCCCGCGCGGAGACCAGCGCGGCACTGGAAACGGCCAATCTCGGCCGGCTCGATCCCGCCACGGTGCGGCTCTGCTGCCTTTCCGTGCTGGAGGAGGGGAACAGCATCGCCGGGCTGCGCTACTTCCTGCGGCGCATCGCACGCCAACTTCCCGAGGCAAAGGTGATCGTGGGGCTTTGGCACGCGCCGCCGGACAGCCCAATGCTGGCCGCGCTGCGCGAGGAAGGACCTGCGGATGCTATCGTCACCTCCCTGAGCGAGGCGGCGGCGCTTTGCGAGGCGCTCGCCGCGCGGGCTGGCTGACCAGATGGACCGGATAGCGGTGCGGCCTGCGGAACGCCGCCGCCTCCCGCGGGCCGGAACGACAGGCGGTAGGTCCGGAACGAGGGCTGCGCCCCTGATAGTTGGATGACGCACCGGGGCGCTGTCTCTCTCCGACGACTGTGAAACTCTTTTCGCATCGGCCGCCGGGGAGTGTGCAACCGTTGCGATCCTTGTAGCATGGCACGGGGACAGGGAGGGGACCCGTGTCACAGACCTTGCCGCCGGGCTTTGAAGCCTGGACGGGCGACTCGAAATATGAACTACGCGGCACGCTCGGCGCGGGCGCCATGGGCGTCGTGCTGGACGGGTTCGACCGCGCGATCGAACGCCGGGTCGCGATCAAGGTCGTGCGCAAGCCTGCCGCGGAGGATGCGGAGGCGATTGAGGCTGCCGCGCGCTTCAAGCGCGAAGCGCAGGCCGCCGGGCGGCTTTCCCATCCCGGCATCGTCGCCGTCTACGACTATGGCGAGAATGATGAGACCGCCTGGATTGTCATGGAGATGGTTTCGGGCGGCACGCTGAAGGCCATCCTGGACCGCAATGAGCGCCTGCCTGTGAAGGAGACGGCGCGCATCATGATCCAGGTGCTAAACGCCCTGGCCTATGCCCATGCGCGCGGCGTGATCCATCGCGACATCAAGCCCGCCAATGTCATGCTGACTGCCGAGGGTGACGTAAAGCTGGCTGATTTCGGCATCGCCCGGCTCGAGAATTCTGCGATGACGCAGGTCGGGACGCTGATGGGCACGCCGAGCTACATGGCGCCCGAGCAGCTGCGCGGAGAGGCGCTGGATGCGCGCGCCGATATCTGGGCGGCGGGCGTGATGCTTTACCAGCTGCTGACGGGGGAGAAGCCGTTTCCGGGCGGCTTCTCCGCCGTGATGCACAAGGTGCTGCACACCGAACCGGTGCCACCCTCCGCGCTCTCCGCGACCTCACCACCGGCGCTGGATGCGGTGGTGATGAAGGCGCTGGCCAAACGGCCTGATGATCGCTGGCCCGACGCAAAGGCCTTCGCAGCCGCGATCGAGGCGGCGCTGAACGCGCCGGCGCCCACCCTGACGGTTCCGGCCGAGGATGCCACCATGGTGTCCAGCGCCCCACAGCCTGCCGTGCAGGCACCAGGGGCGACACCGGCAGCGCCGACCGCCCCGAAAGCGGGCGGGCGGCCCGGCTGGTTGCTTCCCGCGGCCGGAGCCGGCATCGTCGCGGCAGCCGGCGTGGCCGGGTTCCTGTTCTGGGCGCGCGAGGCGCCCAGGCCGGCCCCGGCGCCGGCCCCGCCCATTCTCACCGCTCCACCGTCCTCCGTACCGCCCGCGAGCCTCGCTGCAGGGCCTTCGCTAATACCGCCACCCACGGCGCCGTCCCTGACGCAGCCCCCACCTGCTCCGGTGGCTCCATCTCTGGCCGAATCCGCGCCGGCGCCTCAGGCGCCCAGCCAGACGACGTCGGCCAGCCCGCCGACCTCCGCGCCGCCCCCCTCGGCTCCGGTCCACCAGGAGCCGCCCGCAGTGGCACAGCCGGCCATGCCGACCCAGCCACCGGCTTCTTCCATGGCGCAGGCGATGGCACCGGGTGCAGTTGGAAGCCCACCCTCGTCACCCGTCCCGGCTCCGCCTGCCCAGACGGCCCCGGTGGCACCCGGCCAAACGGCACAGGCCGTGCCCACCACGCCGTCTCCGCCCAGGGATCCATTGCCGGCCGGCTCCGCGACCAGCCCGGCTGCGAACACGCAGATCGTCCTCGCCCCGGCGCCCCGTTTCGACTGGCGTGCCATAGCCGCCGCAGCCACCGCGGCCGCGCCCTGCGGCCTGCTGGGCGTCCAAGTAGAAGAGAACGGGTTCCGCCTGCGCGGCGTGCTGCCGCAGGAGGAGGCCGAATCGCTGCGGCGGGAGGTGGCCGCGCGCAACCTGCCGCCCGGCGCCGCCCGGCTGGAGTTGGGCAGCTTCACCGCGCCTTACTGCCCGCTGGTGCGCGCCTTGCGCCCAGCCGTGGCGAGTCCGGCCGAAGCGCCGTCCGTGGCAGTGGACGGTTCGATGCCGCTGCGGAAAGGCAGCCTGCTGCGCTTCTCCGTCCAAATGCCGCCCTGGGCCAACCACCTGCACGTCGCCTACGCCACCTCGGACGGGTCGGTGGCGCGGCTGGAACCAGGGGCGGCACAGCCGCCGGGGGCACGGGTAAGGCTCGGGGATCAACGCCCGGGCTTCCAGGGCTGGGAGATCGACGAGCCCTTCGGCACGGATCTGCTGCTCGTCGTGGTCTCGGATGGGCCGCTTTTCCCGGCGGGGACGCCAGCGGTGCAGGCAGAGGGCGCCTATGCGGAGGGTTTCACCACAGCGCTGCAAGCCGCGCGTGCGGCGGGGCGGCGTGTGGCCCTGACCCCGGTGGTGGTCGACACGGCCGCACGCTGAAAGTGCATACCGTTCCGACGTCGCGATGATAGCGCGCCGCCGTCCTTCGGGGTAAAGCGAAAGTGAGGAGGGCGAGACACATGGTGCTGATGCTGTCCGTGCTCCGCTGCCCGGATGCGGCCATGCCCGGCACGCGGCGGGTGAGCGGGGGCGACTTCACCCTGGGCCGCGCCGAAGGCTGCGACTGGGTGCTGGCTGATCCGGATCGCGTGCTCTCCAAGCGGCACTGCACGCTCGAGTTCCGCTCCGGCGGCTGGCAGGTGCGCGACCTCTCCACCAATGGAACCTTCGTGAACGGCTCGGCCCAGCCAGTCGGGCGTGACAGTTCCGCCCCGCTGAACGACGGCGACCGGCTGCGCCTCGGCGCCTATGAGATCGAAGTGCGCATGGAAGAGGAGGCGGCCTCGCCCTGGTCGCAGCCTGCGGCACCTGGCGGGTTCCAGGGAGGATTTCAGGGCGGCCCGGCCTTCCCGCCCTCCTCCAGCGTGCTGGACGATCCCTTCGCCGGCATCAGCCCGCCGCCGCCAGCACCGCCCGCATCCGGCTTTAGCGAGGGAATCGGCCTGCCGCCGCTAGGGGATCCGCGTGCCCCGGCCGGCTCGGCGCCTGGCTTCGGCTCCAGCCCGGCCTCGCCCTTCGCGACGCCGCCGGTGAATTTCGACCCACTGAGCCCGCCGGGTGCTGGCGGATTCGGGGCTTCTCCGCCCGCCACGACCTGGCCCGACCACACGCCGGATTCCAGCAGCGCCTTCGTGCCGCCCCGCGCGCATTTCGGCGGCGACCTGCCGGTGGACTGGAACCGGCCGCTCTCGGCACCCCCTGCCTCGCCGGCGGGGGAGCCGGATTGGGACAAGCTGCTGGGCGACTTCTCGCCGCCGCCGGCTGCGGCTCCCTTCGGGGCATCGCACCCCGCTGTGCCGGCTTTGCCGCCTGATCCCTTCACGCCTGCGCCGCCACCCGGCCCTGCCCCGTTCACGCCGGCCACGCCGCCAGTTGCGCGCGATTCCTTCGCCTCGCCCACAGCCCCGGCCGAGGCCAGTCCCTTCACGCCGGCCGCGAACCCCTTTGCCGAACCGGCCGTGCAGGCCCGCGATCCTTTTGCCGCGGCCGCGCCGCCGGCCCCGCCTGCCTGGCCGGCGCAGGACAGCTCGCCCTCGCCCTTCGACGAGTCCGCGGCTCCGCCCGCCTTTACGGCTCCTGTGGCAGCCCCGCTTCCGGTAGCGCCGCCGCCGGCCCCCGTGGCCCAGGGCGACGCTCATGCGGCGCTCGCCGCATTGCTGCGCGGCGCAGGGCTTCCGCCGCTGCCGCCTGGCACCGATCCCATCGCTGCGTTGGAGGCCGCCGGGGCTGCGCTGCGCGCCGCGATCGGCGGAATGCGCGGGCTGCTCATCGCGCGGGCCGATGTGAAGCGTGCCTTCCGGATCGAGCAGACCATGCTCTCCCGCCGGGACAACAACCCCGTGAAATTTGCCCCCACCGATGAGGCGTCGATTGCCACCCTGCTGACCGCCGGCGGCGGACGCGGCCCGGCCGCGGTGCAGGAGACGGTGAGCGATCTGACGCTGCATCAGGTGGCGACTCTGGCGGCAACACAGGCCGCGGCGCGCAGCCTGCTGGAGCGCCTGGCGCCGTCGGAGGTGGAAGCCTCCTCACCCGGCGGCAGCGGGTTGCTGCCCGGTGCGCGGGAGAAGCGGTTGTGGGAGGCCTATCGCGGCCTGCACAGCAAGCTGCTCGAGCAATTTGAAGATGATTTCGACAGCGCCTTCGGACGCGCCTTCGCCCGCGCCTATGAGAATGCGGCGCGCGAGGCCGGGCGGCCGCAGCAATAAAGGCGGAAGCTGAGGAACACGGGATGCACTGGCACGACCGCGTCGTCTGGCAAGAGGGCATGTTCCTCCAGGCGCAGCACTTCCAGCAGGCGGATCGCCATGCGGAGCATCGCCTGGAGCAGCGCGTCGCACCGCTGCGGGCGCATCCCTGGGGGCTGACCGAATTATCGCTGGATCGCGACCTACTAGCGGCCGGCAAGTTCGCGCTGGCGAGCGCGGCCGGGATTCTGCCGGACGGCACGGGATTCGCAATTCCGCAGAGTGCCGACCAGCCCACGCCAATCGATCTGCCGGAGGGAACGCGCAACCAGATCGTCTATCTCGCCATGCCCGTGCGGCAGCCCGGTGCGCCGGAGGTGGCGGCGGTGGAAGGGCCGGATGCGGCGGGCGCGCGCTATATCCTGCGTGGCTTCGAGGCCTATGACACGCATTCCAACGCCACCATTCCCGCGGAGCTGGCGGTGGCGCGGCCTCGGCTGCGGCTGATGCTGGAGAGCGAGGAGCGCGACGGCTTCACCTGCATTGGGCTGGCGCGGATCGTGGAGGTGCAGGCGGACCGGCGTGTGCAGGTGGAGGAGCGCTACATGCCGCCCTGCCTCCGCATCTCCGCCGTGCCCGCACTCGGCAATCTGGTGCCGGAATTGGTGGGGATGCTGGCACAGCGCGCCGAGGCGCTGGCGGCGCGGCTATCCCAGCCCGGTGCGCGCGGCGTGGCGGAAGTGGCGGATTTCCTGTTGCTGCAGGCCATTAACCGCTGGCAGCCCTTGCTGGCACATTGGGCGGAAACGGGGAACCTGCATCCGGAATCGCTCTATTCGGCGCTGGTGCAGCTCGCGGGCGAATTGGCCACCTTCACGGCACCGGACAAGCGCGCCAGCACCTATCCCGGCTATCGCCATGACGACCTGCAGCGCAGCTTCGCGCCGGTGGTGGCCGACCTGCGCCGCAGCCTTTCCGCCGTGCTGGAAACCAATGCGGTCGAGATCCCGCTGCAGGAACGGAGCCATGGCGTGCGCGTCGGGCCCATCATGGACCGCAACATCCTGCGTGCGTCGCAATTCGTGCTCAGCGTCATGGCGGACCTGCCGGACGAGCAGGTGCGCCGCTTCTTCCCGCAACAGGTGAAGATTGGGGCGGTGGAGCGCATCCGCGAGCTGGTGATGGTCGCGCTGCCCGGCATTGACGTGCGGCCACTGCCGGTCGCGCCGAGGCAGATCCCGTTCCATGCCCGCACGATCTATTTCGAACTGGATCGCGGCTCACCCCACTGGCAGCAGATGCAGAGCTCCGGTGGTTTCGCGATCCATGTCTCTGGTGAATTCCCGAATCTCAAGCTGGCGCTTTGGGCGATCCGCGGATGACCGACAATCCCTTCGACGAAGCCGAGGACAACGATCGCACCGTGCTACGCGGCCCCGCACGGCCCGTGGCGCAGGTCGGGCCGCAGGGGGGAGCGGCAGCACCAGTGCCGCCGCAGTCCTCACCTGTTTTTTCCGCCCCACCGCTCGCGGGCGGAGCGGAGAGCGTGCCGCATGTCGGCACCGGGCCGCTCGCCGCCACGGCCGCGCCGCTCCTGGAGATCGTGGCTCGCATCGCGACGGCGGGCATGAACGCCGCGCCGGATCCCGCCGGGCTGCATGAGCGCACCATCCATGCCCTGCGCCGCTTCGAGGCGGACGCCCAGACGGCCGGCGCATCGGCCGATGAGATGCGGGAGGCGCATTACATCCTCTGCGCCGCGCTGGACGATGTGGTGCTGGCGACACCCTGGGGCGCGCGCTCCGGCTGGTCCGTGCGCTCGCTGGGTTCGACCTTCCACAACGATGTCCGCTCCGGCGAGCATGTCTTCGACCGGCTGGCCGCGATGCAGCGCGAGCCTGGGCGTTTTCGCGGTGCGCTGGAGATCGCGTATATGGCGCTCTCCCTTGGGCTGCAGGGGCGCTACCGGCTGGCGCCGCAGGGGCCGGCGGAGCTGGATCGCATCCGCTCCGGCCTCTACCAGCTTCTGATCAATCTGCGCGGCGCGGCGGAGAAGGAATTGTCGCCGCATTGGCGTGGAGTGGATGCGCCGCATCGCCGGCCCGGACATTCCGTCCCGGCCTGGGTGGCGGCGCCGGTGGCGCTGGCCTTGGTGACCGGCGTCTGGTTCTGGGCTTTCCACGACACGGGCACGCGGGCGGAGGAGTTGGAAGCGCGGCTGGCCGCCCTGCCGCCGGGCGCGCTGCCCACGATTGACCGCAGCGCGCCGCCGGTGCCGCCGGCGCCCCCGCCTCCGCCACCACCTCAGGCACAGCGGGCCGATGCCTCCGGCTCGCTGCGGCGCTTCCTGGCGCCGGAGATCGCGCGGCGCATCGTCACCGTGGAATCGGACGCGCAGCGGCTGATGGTGCGTATCTCCAATCCCGGCATGTTCGCCTCCGGCTCGGCAACGCTGAATCCGGAATTCGAACCGCTGATGCGGCGCATCGGTGAAGCGTTGAAGGAGGAGCCGGGCGCGGTGCAGGTGCTCGGCCACTCCGACAACCAGCCTATCCGCACTGTGCGCTTCCGTAGCAATGCCGCTCTGTCCCAGGCGCGGGCCGAGGCGGCGCTGGCCGTGATTCAGCGCGCCAATGGCGACCCGTCCCGCTTCATGGCGGAAGGGCGCGCCGATTCCGAACCGATCGCGAGCAACGCCACGGCTGAGGGCCGCGAGGCGAATCGCCGCATCGAGATCGTGCTGCGGCGGGGGGCCGCGCAATAATGAAGGCCACCTTCCTGTCCCGCGCCGCCATCGCTTCGCTGGCCGGCGCGATCCTGATTGCTGTCGTCATCTGGCTGTTCAGCCCACTTCTGGGCGAAAGCTTTGAAAACGGGCTGCTCCGGAGTCTCCTGGCGGCGGTCCCGATCCTGGTCTGGCTGCTCGTCTTCCTGCTCATCGGGTGGCGCCGGTCCAAGCGCGACGGCGCGCTGGTGGAAGAGGTCGCCAAGGCGCCCAGGGTTGAGCAGGACTCGCGGCTGGCGGAGGAGGAGGAAGCGCAGAGACGCAAGCTGGCCGAGGCGCTGGCCGCTCTGAAGCGCAGCACTGAGGGCAAGGGCGGCGCGCTGTATCAGCTGCCATGGTACGTGATCATCGGCCCGCCGGGTGCGGGCAAGACAACCGCACTGCTGAATTCCGGGCTGGAATTCCCGCTGGCCGAGGGCCGCGTGGCCGGCGTGGGCGGCACCCGCGCCTGTGACTGGTGGCTTTCCGAGCGCGCCGTGCTGATCGACACCGCCGGCCGCTACACCACGCAGGATAGCGAGGCGGCGGTGGACAAGGCGGGGTGGGAATCCTTTCTCGACCTGCTTCGGCGCGCGCGGCCGCGCCTGCCGCTGAACGGCGTGCTGGTCGCGATCGGCACGGACCTGCTGGGCAAGCTGGATGAGGCCGGGCGCGAGGCCCATGCCGCAGCCGTGCGCCGGCGTGTGAAGGAGCTGGAGAACAGGCTCGGCCTGCGCCTTCCCGTCTATCTGCTCGTCACCAAGGCCGACCTGATGGCGGGCTTCGTCGAGTTCTTCGACGATCTGGACCGCGGCGCGCGCGAGCAGGTCTGGGGCTTCACCTTCGACCCGAAGGAAGGCGACGCCCAGGCTGGCACGGTGCCGAATTTCGCCAAGCGCTTCGCTGAGTTGCAGGCCCGGTTGAGCAGCCGGCTGATCGAGCGGCTGCAGGCCGAGCGCGGAGCATCGCAGCGCGCGCTGATCGCGGGCTTCCCGGCCCAGCTAGCGGCCCTGGAAGGGCCGCTGGAGAGCTTCGCGCGCGCGGCTTTTGGCGGATCGCGCCTCGATCCCGCGCCGATGCTGCGCGGCGTCTATTTTACCTCGGGCACGCAGGAGGGCACGCCGCTCGATCGTCTGGCGGGCGCGCTGGCGCGCAGCTTCGGGCTGGATCCACGGCGCCCCGCGGCGGTGATGGGGCAGAAGGGGCGGTCCTACTTCCTCGGGCGGCTGCTGAAGGATGTGGTGTTCAACGAGGCACGGCTGGCCGCGCGGGAGGGCAATGCAGTGAAGCGCGGGCGCCTCGTGCAGGCCGCGGCCTGGGGCGTGGCGCTGCTGGCCGTGATCGGTGGTGGAGCCTATGCCTGGAATGCCAACCGCACCGAGGCGGAGCGCGCCGATCGCGTGGCGGTGGCGACGGAACGCGCGGAGTCGGCGGTCGCAACGGCCGGGCCGCTCGACCGCGTGTCGGATCCCGACCTGGCGCGTACCCTGGGTTACCTGGAGGCCAATCGGGCGCTGCCCGAAGCGGCCGCTGGCGAAGGGCCAGGGCTGGGGCTGTCGCGCGAGGAGGATCTCGGGGCCGCAACGGAGGGTGCCTATCGCCGCGCGCTCGGGCGGGTGCTGCTGCCGCGCCTGCTGGCGCGGGTGGAGGCGCAGATCCGCAGTGCGCTGCAGCGGCCTGATACGCTGTATGAGGCGACGCGGGTCTATCTGATGCTCGGCCGCCAGGGGCCGCTGGACAAGGGGCTGATCCGCGAGTGGTTCGCCGTGGACTGGGCCCAGGCCTATCCCGGCGCTGTGAACCAGCCCGGGCGAGAGGCGCTGGCCCGCCACCTGGACGCGCTGCTGGAGCAGGATCTGCCCAGCTATCCCATCGACGGCGCACTGGTGGATGAGGCGCGGCGCGTCTTTTCCCGCATGCCCATGGCTGGCCGGGTCTATGCGCGGCTGCGGCCGCTGGGCGCGAACCTGCCGCCTTGGCGCCCCTCGGAGGTGCTGGGCCAGGCCGGTTCGCGGCATTTCGCCCGCGCCTCGGGCCAGCCGCTGACGGAGGGGGTGCCCGGCCTGTTCACGGTCGAGGGCCTGTACCGTGTGGTGCTGCCACGCCTGCCGCAGGCGGCGCTGGAGGCGGCCTCGGAATATTGGGTACTCGGGCCGAATGCGGCTTCCCAGGCTGGCGACCCGCGGAAGCTGGAGGAGGATGTGCTCGCCCTCTACGCGACGGAGTATGCGCGCGCCTGGCAGACCCTGCTGGACGATCTGGTGCTGCCGCCGCCCTCCGGCCTGCCCGAAGCGGCGGAAAAGCTGAACCTGCTGGGCGCGCCGAATTCGCCGATGAAGGATCTGCTGCGCGGCATCGCGCGGCAGCTCTCACCGGGCACGGCCCCGGAGTTGCCCGCGGGCGGCGCTGGCGCCGCGGCCGCTGCGGCAGTCGCAACCCAGGCCGCGCAGACGACCGCCGGCCGCGTGGCCGCGGCGCTGGGCGCCACGGCCAGCACCGGGGCCGAGCCGGTGGCGCGGGTGGTGGAAGCGCGTTTCAAGGACCTGCGCGAAGCGGCTGGCGCGCCGCTGGACAGCGTGCTCGTGATCCTGAATGAGCTTTATGTTCAGGTGGCGCGGCTGGCCACGGCGCCGCCGGGCACGGTGTTGCCGCCCAGCCCTGGGCTTGATCCCGGACAGAAACTGCTGGCGGAGGCGGCACGGCAGCCCCCTCCCCTATCCAACTGGCTGCGGGCGCTGGCGCAATCCACGCAGCAGGCGCGGGCGGGCGGGGCCAAGGCGGCGATCGCGGCGGCCGGGGCGCAGCAGCTCGGGCCGCTCTGCCGGGGGCTTGAGACGCGCTTCCCCTTCCGCCGCGCGCTGACCGCGGCGGATATGCCGCTGGATGACTTCGTGCGGCTCTTCGCACCCGGCGGGCTGCTGGACCAGTTCTTTACGACGAACATCCGCCCGCATGCCGACACCACACAGAACCCCTGGCGTCCGGTGGCGTCGGACGGGCTGGAGCCGGCGGTGAGCCAAGCGGACCTGATCCAGTTCCAGCGCGCCCAGGCGATCCGCGATGCCTTCTTCCCGTCCGGCGTGCCAGGGGTGGGGTTGGGGCTGCGCTGGCGCCTGACCTTCCAGGGACTACCTGCCGGGACCACCACCGCGAAACTCGACAACGAGGGCATGGCGGTGGAACTGCCCGCGCAGTCGGCGCGGCCGATTGAGATGAGCTGGCCCTCCCGCGCGCCAGTCAGCATCAGCTTCGACCCGCCGGCTGCCTTCCAGCCGGCGCCGCAGGAAGGCCCATGGGCGGCACTGCGCTTCGCCATGCTGGGGCGGCTGGTGGCCACGTCGGCGCCGGACCGGTTCCGGCTCTCGGTGCCCACAGCAGGCGGGGCGGATTTCCTGTTGCAGGCCGGGAGCGGGGTGAACCCCTTTAATCTGCGGGAACTGTCGGAATTCCGCTGCCCGGCACTGCCGGCGCCCAAACCGTGAGTGGGACGGGCGCGGTGGCTACTGCCGGGTTCTTCGGCAAGCTGCCTGCCCATGGCGATTTCGTGCGCCGTGCCCTGCCCGGGCGGTTCGTGGAACCTTGGGATGCTTGGCTTTCCGCCGGCATGGTGCAGGCGGCGGAGGCGCTGGGCGCTTCCTGGCCCGCCGCCTGGGAGGCGGCGCAGCCCTTCCGCTTTCGCCTCTCACCCGGCGCCTGCGGCCCTGCAGCCGTGACCGGGGTGGTGTTGGCCGGCGAGGATATGGTGGGACGCCGCTTCCCGTTGACCCTGGCGCTGGTGCTGCCCGATGGCGGCGATCCCGCCCCGAATTGGCATCCGGTGGCGGAGGCGGCCGGGCGGCGTGCCCTGGCGGGTGGCGTGGATGCAGACGCCCTGGCCGCGTTGCTGCCGGACGGCGACGAAACACTGGACCCGGACCGAACGGAGGATGGGACATGCCGGTTCTGGCGGGGGGAGGAGGCGCCGATCCTGGTTACGGTCGGCCTGCCTCCGGCCACGCATCTGGTTCCCTTGCTGGGGCTGGGGCCATGAGCACCCGAAGCAGCGCCGCGACGCATCGCGGCACGGTCCGCAAGGGCAATGAGGACGCGATGCTCGCGCATGACGCGCTCGGCCTCTGGGTCGTCGCGGATGGGGCGGGCGGACATGGCGCGGGCGAGGTAGCGAGCCGCGCGGTCGTCGATTCCCTGGCGGACCTACCCCCTCATCTTTCCGCGGCGGAAGTGCTGGCGCAGTTCCGGCTGCGTCTTTCGGCCGTGCATGCCTCGCTTCAGGCACGCAGTGAGGCAGAGGGACGCGCACGGCCTATGGCGACGACGGTGGTCGCGCTGCTGCTGCGCGGGGAGCATTACGCTGCACTCTGGGCCGGAGACAGTCGTGCCTATCTGCTACGAGGCGGCACGCTGTTACGCGTGACGCGCGACCATTCACTGGTGCAGGAGATGGTCGATGCGGGCACAGTGGCGGAGGCGGAGGCGGAGAAGCACGCCCAGGCCAATGTCATCACCCGCGCCGTGGGAGCAGACGGGCCGTTGGAGCTGGAGAAGTCCATGGGACGCGTGCAGCCGGGAGACCTGTTCCTGCTGTGCAGCGACGGGCTATTCAAGGCGATGGAGGAGCGGGAGATCGCGGCGCGGCTGCTGCACGGCCATTCGGCTGAGCAACTGGTCGATGCGGCCGTCGCCATGGGTGCGCGGGACAATGTGACGGCTATTTTGATACGCGCGCCGGACTGAGCGGCGCGCCGGCCGGACCTGCCCGGCCGATCTCAGGGGCCGATAAGCACCGTTGGTAGGCCGACGACGATCGTCCCGCCATGCACTGTGGGATCACCGATCCGCGCCGCTGGCAGCTTCTCCACGAAGACGGTCGGACTCCCCATGACGATCGCGTCCGGCGGGCCCACGCAGATGCAGGTATCCGTCACGCGCGCCTGCGGGATCATCCCCGTGAGGACTGTGGGCGCCCCTTTTACGATAGGTCCGCCGACATGCGGGATCGGCGGTACGCCCGGCGTAACCATGGGGCAGACATGCATGTCGGTGATGCGGGACGCGGGCTTGCCCATGCATCAGCCCTCCTCTGGTGGGATGCGCCCCGCGCCGCCAACCGCGATGTCGCGCGCGGCGGCAAGAAAACGGGAGAAACGAATCTCAGCGCGCTCGGGCCTGTAGCGCACGGCGGCGAGGACCACCCCGCCGGCCACAGCCACACCAGGCATATGCGGGGCGGCTGGAACGGCAGGCTGGCCCACTGGCGCCATACTCTCCCCACACCAGAAGGCCGCGACGGCAGCCCAGGCCTCCGGGCTGCGAAAAGCGGTGCGCTGCGCGCACTCCATCGCCGCGCGCCCGGCCGCGTCGCCGGGCTTGCGGACCCAGGCTTCCGCGGCGAGCAGCGCCTCGGCATCGGCCGGCGGCAGGTTCGGGTCCGGTGCGCCGCGCGCACACATGCAGCACCACCAGACCGCTTCCCGCCGGGGCAGGGCATGGGCCACAAGGCGCACCGCCTCCGGCATCGCTCCGGCGGCCGCCAGCCGATCCAACCCCGCCGCAGCATCCATCGCGCCGTCGAGCAGCACCTGGTGACCGGGAGCCAACTCCAGACGGGGCAGGATGGGAGCCAGGGGAACGGCGAGCTTCTGCAACCCAGGTTTCGTCGCGGAGTCGCTCATCAGTTGATCATCACGATGCCGCCTTTGATGGTCAGCATCGCATCTGCCTTCTCTTCGATCATCGGCGCCTGCATCTGCGTCATGATCGTGGCCTTCAGCTTGATCATAGGCGCCTCGATGGTCACCCCCACCTGATCGATGGTGACCTTACTCTGTCCTACCGTCAGCGTAATAGACTGCATCGCCTCCATGTCGATCTTACCGGCCTTGGCCTCGGTCCTGATGTTGCCGAGCTTGACGGTCGTGGTCTGGTTGCCGGTGCTGATCTCGGTGGTCTGGTTGCCCAGGCTCACCAGAGTCGACATGTTGCCCTTGCTGATCTCGTTGGACTGATCACCCGTGCTGACGGTGGTGGACATGTTGCCCTTCTCAACCGTCAGCGTCTCGTTGTTCTGGACAGTGACGGTACGGTCATTCTTCACCAGGCCCTTCATATCCTTCTCGGCCTGGTACTCGAGCAACTCGCTGCCCTTCTTGTCCTCGAACATCAGCATGTTGAAGTTGTTGGCGCCCCCCTTCTTGGAGGAGCGCGTCTTGTATCCCGTGCGCGTCTTGTTCGCGGGCAGCGGGAAAGGCGGCGGGAAGCCCTGGCCATGGACGCTGCCAATCACGATGGGCCGATCCGGATCGCCGTCAACATAGGCGACCAGCACCTGGTCACCAACGCGCGGCAGGTGCCAGTGGCCGCCCCAGGGCCCGGCAGCGGCCTGGACCACGCGCACCCAGCAGGAGGACTGGTCATCCGTCTTGCCAGCCCGGTCCCAGGGAAAATGAACCTTGATGCGACCGTGCTCGTCGCAGTGGATCTCCTCCCCTGACGGGCCGGTCACCACGGCATATTGCACCCCGGCCATCACCGGACGGGGGCGCGGCATCACGGGCCGCCAGGGGCGGTCTGCCTGGATCAGGACAAGACTGTTGCCGTAGTCGGCACCGCCGCCTTGGTCGAGATGGGTCTCGTCATAGGCGCTGTGCACTACCTCGGTCACGAGCCAAACCTCAGCCGCTCCGGCGTCGATCCCGCGCTTCACGCGCAGCCGGCCCCCAGCGAAAACGGCGGGATGGTTACCCTGGGCGGAGACATACTCGACATTGGCCTCCGCGCCCTCCATCAGCAGCTTCGCGGGATCGGCATCGGGGCGCACCGTCTGCCCGCCGGGCCAGCGAAAGAGCTCCATCGAGGCGGCGTGCTGGGGATGCACCACGGTGTTGGCCTGGCCCCGCTTCGTCGGGTCGCGCGCCAGATTGTCATGGTCCAGGGTCGCGACACTGCCGATAGGCAGGCTGGAGAGGGGCTCCCACTGCGTCAGGGCGCCCACCATATCCGCGTCCCGGCGCACCACCTGCGGCTCTCCCGGAATCAGGGGATAACCCGCATTCGCTCCCTCAATGCAGAAGGTGTGCTCCTTTTCCTCGTGCTTGAAATAGTAGCCCCAGCCATTCTCCTCCATCAGCCGGGAGGCGAAGTCGAGATCGGTCTCGTTGAACTGCGTACAATACTCGCGCGGCGGCGTCTCGGTCTCAGTTCCGAAGCGGACGGGACCAGCATTGGCCTCGTTCACCAGGGTCTTGATGATCTCCTGGGCCTTCTTGTTCTGGAAGATGCGACAATCCATCGTGCGGCCGAGATGACGCAGCCGAGGCCCGGCCTCCAGCCTGTAGCTGGTAAGGCTGCGCCCGTCGCCGCCGATCCTGGTGAAGCTGGTGACGATCGCATGGAAGTGCCGGGGATCGCAGGTCTCGCGCGTGACGGTGCAGGTGATGGGCTTGCCAACGATCGCCGTGGGATCGATCGCATCGTCCTCCGAAAGCACCTCCGCATCGACGACAAAAAGCCGGCCGATCCCCTCGCGCACCGAGAGGCGTCGCAGGATCAGGGCATCCGGACCGAGCGGGGAAAGGATCCGCAGAAGGTGCGGCGCCTGGAGAATGCCGGCAGAATCGGACAAGAGCGCAAAACCCTCCGGAAAAACGTCCGGCCCCGCCGCGGAGGGCGGGGCCGAAGAGGCGTGCTCAGGTCGATTTAGCCTCAGCGATGTTGTAGGTCACGTGGCCAGTGGTCTTGCCCTGGAACTTGTCGTCGACGGCAATGTACTCGCTGTCGAACTCAACGAAGTTGATGCTGACGGAGGTGCTCGGGCGATCGCCGCCGCTGCTGATGCTGTAGCCGCTGATCAGCGAGTCCTTCAGGATGTACTTCTGATACGGCACATGCGACCCCTTGTTGTCGGTCTGCGTCATGTGGATCTCGACCTTCTGGGCCTGGCCACCGATCGCCTCCTTCAGGAGAAGCGGGTCAGCCACGTCCATGGTCTTGGTCAGCGTGATTTCGCTCACGGACGGTGCGGTCGCTTCACGCTTGGAACCGCCGCCGACGCCGATGCTGATGCCACGGCCGACGCCCCACTGGAAGGAGTGAACCTCCATCCACTTCTCGTATCCCTTCGCGGTCGCCTCGCCGTTAAGCGAGCCATACTTCAAAAAAATGGCCATGTGTTGGATTCCTTGCCGCTGTTCGGTAGCCCGCGGGCCGCTGCGGCGGCGGTCTGCGGGCAGGAGATGACGCCCGACCTAGCCGAGCGCGTAGGTGAAACCACCCTCCGTTCCGATACCCACCTTCACGCTTCCGATCTGGTCGCCTCCGGCGAGGCGTTCCAGAACCAGGGCGGAAAGCTCGGGAAGAAGCGTGCGGTTCAAGATGGTCTCGATGTTACGAGCGCCACTCTCCGATTCTTGGCAGCGCGCCACGATCGTATCAAGAACCTCAGGCGCCGCCTCGAAACTGGCACCGTAGCTCTCCCTCACGCGGCGGGCGATGCGCTTCATGTTTAGTCCGACGATCTGCCGCAAGGTGTCATCCGCCAGGGGATAATAGATCACGACATTGCAGCGGCCGAGAAAGGCGGGCTTGAAGTATTTCAGCAGGTCCGGGCGCAGCGCCTCGGCGAGCTGCTCTGGCTCAGGCGCCGTATCGGGATCGGCGCAGAGCTTGGCAATCGTGTCCGTACCGGCATTGGAAGTCATGATGATGACAGAGTTTCGGAAATCGATATCCCGTCCCTCCCCGTCCTTCATGTTGCCTTTGTCGAACACGTTGTAGAACACGTCCTGTACGCCGGGATGGGCCTTCTCCATCTCGTCCAGCAGGATCACGGAATAGGGCCGGCGCCGCACCGCCTCGGTCAGCACGCCGCCCTCGCCATAGCCGACATAGCCGGGGGGCGAGCCCATCAGGAGGGAGACCTTATGCTCCTCCTTGAACTCGCTCATGTTGATCGTGGTCAGGTTCTGCTCGCCACCATAGAGTAGGTCGGCGACGGCGAGCGCGGTCTCGGTCTTCCCGACGCCGGAGGTGCCGGCGAAAAGGAAGACGCCGATCGGCTTGCGTGGATCAGCAAGGCCGGCGCGAGATACGCGGATCGCCTGCGCGATCGCCTCCAGCGCGTGGGACTGGCCGATGACCCGCTCCTTGAGCTTCTCCTTCAGGTTCAGCACGGTGCCAATTTCATCGGAGACCATGCGGCCGACCGGGATGCCGGTCCAGGTCTCGACCACCTCGGCGACGGCGACACCATCCACCACGGGGTGGACCAGCGGGTTCTCGCCCTGGATCGCATGAAGCTCGGCAGTGGTCGCGGCCAGCGCCTCCCGGTCCGCGGCGCAGTCGGCACTGTCCTCCGCGGATTCGAGCGCGTGGCGAAGGGCAAGAACCTTCTCGACGAGGCTCTTCTCTGTCTTCCAGCGTCCCTCCAGAGCGGCGAGATCGGCGGCGACAGTCGCCGCCTCCTCCTCCAGCGTTGCCTGACGCGCGGCATGGTCGCCACCGGCGGCCATCTCGCGCTTCAGAGCCTTCAGTTCGGTCTCGATCAGCGCGGCGCGGCGTTGGCGGTCCTCGATCGCGGCGGGGATCGCGGCCTGACTCATACCCACGCGGGCGCAGGCCGTGTCGAGCAGCGAAACACCCTTGTCGGGCAGCTGGCGCGCCGGAATGTAGCGGGCGGATAGACGCACCGCTTCCTCTACCGCGCTGTCAAGGATGCGAACCTTGTGGTGCTTCTCCAGCACCGGCACCAGGCCGCGCAGCATGGCCTGGGCCAGAGGCACGGAGGGCTCTTCCACCTTCACCACCTGGAAGCGGCGGGTCAGAGCTGCATCTTTTTCGAAGTAGCGCTTGTACTCGGCCCAGGTGGTTGCGGCGATGCAGCGCAGCTCGCCGCGCGCCAGCGCAGGCTTGAGCAGATTCGCCGCATCGTTCTGCCCGGCCTGGCCGCCCGCCCCAATCAGCGTATGCGCCTCGTCAATGAACAGGAGGACGGGCGTTGGCGACGACTTCACGCCATCGATCACGCCGCGCAGGCGATTCTCGAACTCGCCCTTCACTCCCGCACCGGCCTGAAGCAGGCCGAGGTCGAGGGAGAGGAGGCGCACATTCTTCAGCGCCTCCGGAACGTCGCCAGCGGCGATGCGGAGTGCGAGTCCTTCCACCACCGCCGTCTTGCCGACACCGGCCTCGCCCGTGAGGATCGGGTTGTTCTGGCGGCGACGCGTCAGGATATCGACCATCTGACGGATTTCTCCGTCGCGGCCGAGGATCGGGTCAATCTTGCCGGCCTTCGCCTGGGCGGTGAGATCAGCGCAGAACTGCTGCAGCGGGCCGTTGCCGGCACCGGCCGGAGCGCCGGGCGCGGCCGCGCCAGCGCCGCCCGGGGCAGCGGCCGTCTCCGCGCCGGCCTGAGCCGCTTCCTCGCTGTCCTTTGCAATAGTGACGAGGTCCTTGCGCACCGTCGCCTCGGGGATGGCGGCGAGGCTCGGTGAGCTGTCACGCAGGTTGCGCGCCAGGCCTTCGTCACCCAGCAGCGCCGCGAGCATGTGGCCCGATCGGATTCGGCCTGCGTTGCCTTCGAGCGAGGCGATCAGCCAAGCCTCGCGCAGCCAGGTGACTAGATCGGGAGAGAGAGAGGGCGCACGTGCATTCCCCGTCTTGAAACGGTCCAGCGCGCGGTTCAGCTCAGCGGTCGCGCGGCCCGCGTCGATGTTCATGTGCTTCAGAATCGCGGCGACATCACTGCCGGCGGTTTCCACCAGCTTCAGCAGGACGTGCTCCACTTCCACATTGTAGTGGGTGCGAGAAAGCGTGAGGCCCGCAGCGGCCTCCAGCTGGCGCCGGGCAAGCCCGGTCAGCCGCGCGACGAGCGCCTTGAGGTCGATAGCCACCACTGCCGTGGATCTCCACTTCCTCCGGGCAGCGCCGCCTGGCGCTGGCTCCGCTTCACGACGCCGACACCCCCACGGGCCGACTTCGTTGCGTCTTCATACAGGACGGAACCTATGTGGAAGGCGGTTGGAATGTCCAGCGGGGTACAACCCAAAACCGGAAGTGCCGCCAAATTTTTCCCGAACACCGTACAATCTTCGTCATGCACGTCGCAATCTTTCGTAGATCGGCCGCTTCCGAACATTTTCCGATCGGACATGAAAATTTTGATACCGTTTGCCGAATTCGCTCTCTTTTGAGCGATATCGGTTGCGTACCGTCAAGCCTCCTTTTAGCTTCCCGCTTCCCCATCGCAGGACCCCTGAATGGCCGAGGACGTGCTCGATCTTTCAGCGTTGCTTTCCGCCCCCGCGAACGGGGTGGATCCGCGCGAGGATCCCTCCTCCGTCTCGCCCTATCGGCGCATGAAGGACGCGCGCACTGAAGCGCGTGACGAGGAGCGTGCGCGCGATGCAGAAGGCGAGGAAGACGCGCCGGTCGCAGATGGATGGCGACTCGTCCGCAAGCTGGGCGAGGAGATGATCAGCGGTGGAACGCGCGATTTCGAAGTGGCCACATGGCTGACGGAGGCCCTGGTGCGTCAGCATGGGCTTTCCGGACTGATCACCGGAACGCGGCTCCTGCACACGCTGCTCGACACGGCCTGGGACGAAGGCTTCCCGGCTCCCGACGCGGACGGGATTGAAGACCGCAGTATCATCATTGGCGGGCTTTCGGGTGCTTCCGCCGATGGCACGATCATGCAGCCGCTCCGCCGCCTACCACTCTTCCGGCGTGGCGACGGCTCGCCTCTGCCCCTTTACCGCTTTGACCAGGCGGAGGAGGTGGCCGGTAACCCGAACCAGGAGTTCCGCGAGCGTCGCTATGCCGCCGGCGTGCCGGAGCTGGCGGCGCTGGAGGCGGAGGCGAGCGCTGCGCGGCCGGGGCTGCGGGCCATCGCCGCAGATGCGGCGCAGGCACTCGAGATCTGGCGGAACTTCGACAGTGCCCTGATGGAGCGCTTTTCCAGCTATGGCGAGGTGCCGACCTCGCGCGTCTTGCGCCTGCTGGAGCGCTTGCAGGAGGTCGCGCAGAAGCTAGGCGGTGCAGCGCCGGCCGAGGCATCTGGCACCGCACCAGAGGAGATGGCGGCGCCGGACGGAGCCCTCGCCGCGGGGATGTCCGGCGCGCCGGTTCAGGCGCCCGGCGCGATGAGCCTGGGCGACCCGAACGCGGCCATTGCCAGCCGGGAAGCTGCCCTGAGTATGCTCGAGCGCATCGCCGACTTCTTCGAGAAGACCGAGCCACACTCTCCGCTGGCTTATACATTGCGGGACGCAGCCCGACGCGGGCGCATGACCCTGCCAGAATTGCTTGCGGAAGTGCTGTCTGACGAAACAGCACGGACGGGCATGCTTTCGGCCCTGGGCATCCGCCCTCCGCAGCCGGAATATTAAGGGAATCGCAATGACGTTGACGGTTCGTTCTGACGGCCGCTACGTTGAGCCCGGAGGGGCCTGCGCGACGAGGCGTGACGTCGCGCGTGAAGCGGTCATATCAGCCAGCAACGGCCATCACGCCCGCAACCAAGCCAGCAAACCCGGGGGGTACCCGCATGTCCGGCGTTCATGACAAGCTTAACCGCGTGCGCAAGCCGCGCGTCCATATTTCTTACGAAGTCGAGACGGAAGGCGCCGCGATCCAGCGGGAGCTCCCCTTCGTCGTCGGCGTCATGGGTGACTTCGCGGGTGACCCAGCCGAGCCACTGAAGCCGCTGGCCGACCGCAAGTTCACGCAGATCGACCGCGACAACTTCAACGACGTCATGGCGCGCATCGCGCCGGGCCTGAATATCAAGGTCGCCAACACCCTGGCCGATGACGGCAGCGAGATGGCGGTGAACCTGAAGTTCCGCTCGATGGAAGACTTTGAGCCAGCGCGCGTGGCGGAGCAGGTGCCGGCGCTGAAGGCGCTGCTCGATACCCGCGCCAAGCTGCGTGACCTGATGAGCAAGGCCGACATGTCCGAGGAGCTGGAGGGCCTGCTGGAGCAGGTTCTGCAGGACAAGGACAAGCTGAAGTCGCTGTCCAGCGAACTTGGCCTCGACGCGAAGGAGGGCTGAGACCATGAGCGAGACGCAGGCTGGCGCCCAGGGCGCGACTGTTACCACCGAGGAAGGTGGGCTTTCCCTTCTGGATCAGGTCGTCGGGGCGACCCGGCAGACCGAGAAGGACCGCGCGCAGGAGCTGATCAAGGCCCTGGCGGAAGAAGCGCTGAAGGGCACGGTGACCTTCAGCCGCAACATGACGCAGACCTTCAACCGGGCCGTGGCGGCGCTGGACGAGAAGATCAGCAAGCAGCTGAACGCGGTGATGCACCACCCGCGCTTCCTGAAGCTGGAAGGCTCCTGGCGCGGCCTGCACTACCTCGTCGACAAGAGCGAGACGGGCACCTCCCTCAAGCTCCGCATGCTCCAGCTCTCCAAGAAGGAGCTGCATCGCGATCTGACCAAGGCGGTAGAGTTCGACCAGAGCCAACTCTTCAAGAAGATCTATGAGAGCGAGTTCGGCCTGCCGGGCGGTGAGCCCTATGGCGCGCTGATCGGCGACTACGAGTGGACCTCGCATCCCGAGGACATCGAGAGCCTGCAGCAGATGTCCTCCGTCGCCGCGGCAGGTTTTGCGCCCTTCATCTCGGGCGTCGGTGCCGGCATGTTCGGCTTCAAGGACTGGACCGAGCTGTCCAAGCCGCGCGACCTCGCGAAGATATTCGAGACGCAGGAATACACGAAGTGGCGCTCCTTCCGCGAGCGCGAGGACAGCCGCTTCGTTTCCCTCGTGATGCCGCGCGTGATCGCGCGCCTGCCTTATGGCGCCGCGACCAAGCCCGTGGAGGAGTTCGGCTATGAGGAGGCCGAGTTCAACGCCGACGGCTCCGCCAAGGCGATGAACCACGAGGACTACTGCTGGATGAACGCCGCCTATGTGATGGGCGCGCGTCTCACCGATGCCTTCGCCCAGTATGGCTGGTGCACGGCGATCCGCGGCGCGGAAGGCGGCGGCAAGGTGACGGACCTGCCGAACCACGTCTTCACCAGCGATGACGGCGACCTGGACGCCAAGTGCCCGACGGAGATTGCCATCACCGACCGGCGCGAGGCGGAACTGTCCAATCTCGGCTTCCTGCCGCTCTGCCACTATAAGAACACCGACTATGCCGTGTTCTTCGGGGCGCAGACTGTGCAGAAGCCGAAGAAGTATGACCGGCCCGAGGCGACAGCGAATGCCGCCATTTCGGCCCGCCTGCCCTATATCATGGCAACCAGCCGCTTCGCCCATTTCCTCAAGGTGATGGCGCGCGACAAGATCGGCTCCTTCATGGAGGCGAGCGACTGCGAGATCTGGCTGAACCGCTGGATCCAGAACTACGTGAATCCGATGGAGGGCGCTGGCCAGGAGAACCGGGCCAAGTTCCCGCTGCGGGAGGCGCAGATCGAGGTGCGGGAAATTCCGGGCAAGCCGGGTTCCTACAACGCGGTCGCGCATCTGCGCCCCTGGCTGCAGATGGAGGAGCTGACGACCTCCATGCGGATGGTGGCGCGGATCCCGCAGAAGAGCTGACGCGTCGCCGCGGCATCCCTGATGACGCCGCTGCGCGAGACGGTGCGGCAGGGTCGGTTCTTCGGCACCGCCCATGCCCAGTCGGCGGCCGCCCTGGCGGAATGGACCGCACAGCGGGATCGCGTGACGATCCTGCGCGATTGGTTCGGCGAGGCGGCGCTTGCCGGGATTCTCGCCGGACCCGATCCTGTCGAACGGCTGGAGGAGGCGATCGATCGCGACATCGCGGCGATCGATCGCCTTCTGTCGCGTGCGTTGGACGCGGTGCTGCACCATCCGCGGCTGCGGCGGCTGGAGGGTTCCTGGCGCGGCCTGCACTGGCTAGCGGGGCGAGCGGAGGGTGATCGGGCGGTCCGGCTGCGCCTCCTTCCGATCCGCTGGCAGGAGTTGGCCCGCGACCTGGAGCGCGCGGCGGAGTTCGACCAGTCCAACCTGTTCAAGAAACTCTACGAAGAGGAGTTCGGCATCGCGGGCGGCGAGCCTTACAGCCTTCTTCTCTGCGACCATGAGGTACAGCCCGGCCCTTCGGCAGGTCATCCCGTAGATGATGTGGCGGTGCTTGGGCGGCTGGCTTCCGTGGCGGCGGCCGCCTTCGCGCCGGTGCTGCTGCCGGCCTCCCCTGCCCTGCTCGGGCTGGAAAGCTTCGCCGAGGCGGGGCCGGCCAATGATCTCACCACCGCCCTTCGGGCCCCGGAGCGGCTGCGCTGGCGCAGCCTGGCGGGGCGGGAGGACACTCGCTTCCTCGGCCTCGTCCTGCCGCGCACCCTAGGGCGCCCGGCCTGGCGGGCCGATGGCACGCGGTCGGACCGGTTCATTTACCGGGAATATGTGCCGGACAGTGACGCGCGGGTCTGGACCGCGCCGGTCTATGCCATGGGTGCGGTCGCGCTGCGCGCTTTCTCCCGCTATCGCTGGCCGGCCGAGCTGCGCGGCGCGGAACCCTCGCTTATCGCTGGTGGCGGCGTGGTGGACGGCCTGCCGCATGAGCGCCTGCCTTCCGACCCGCCCGGCCCGCCGTCCCGCCCGCCGCTGGAGCTGACGTTAACGGACGAGCAGGAGCGGGCGCTGACGGACGCCAACATCATCGCCCTTTGTGGCCTGGAAGGGCTGCCGGAAGCGAGCTTCAGCGCCCTGCCCACCTTCCATCGCCCGCCGCGCATGACATCCGAGGTGGCCGATGCCAACCAACGCCTCTCGGCGCAGCTGAACAACGTGCTCTGTGTCTGCCGCTTCGCGCATTGCGTGAAGGTCATGGGGCGCGACATGATCGGTTCGCAGATTTCGCCGGAGGAGGTGGAGTTCCGGCTCATGCGCTGGCTCTCCACCCATGTCAGCGGCATGGCCGGCGGTGCCGAGTCCGCGGCGCGCTATCCGCTGCGCGATGCGCGGGTGGAGGTGCGGGAGCAGCCCGGCCGCCCGGGCAGCTATGGCTGCGTCGTTCATCTGCAGCCGCATTATCAGCTCGACGATGTCGGGGCGGTGTTCCGCCTCGTCACCGATCTGGACGCGCCCCGCGCCGCCTGACGCGCGCTACCACGAGGAGGAATCATCTTGCCCACGACCGCCGAGGCCCTTCGCGCCGGCGACCTGCCCGCCGCGATCTCCGCCGCCCAGGCCCAGGTAAAGGCCGCGCCGCGCGATGCCGATGCCCGTTGGCTGCTCGCGGAGCTGCTGCTGCTCCAGGGAGAAACCGAGCGGGCGGATAAGATGCTTGATGCCGCCGTGCTCGACGATCCTAACCCGGCGGTGCTGGAGTTCCGCCGCCTGTTGCGGGCCGAGACCGCGCGCGCCCAGGTCTGGGCCGAGGGGCGAGCGCCCGTTTTCCAGGGTCAGCAGGCTACCCCGGCACAGGAAGCCGCGCTGCGCGCTACCGTGCTGCTACGCACCGGTGACATCGCCGGGGCGGCAGCCGCGGCGGCGGAAGCTGAGGCGCTGCGCCCGCGCATCGCCGGGCAGGCCGAATTGGTCGACGGCCGTACCCTGAGCTTTGACGACCTGCGCGACGCAGATGACCTGGCCTCCCCAGGGCTGGAAATCCTGACCACGGCCGGCGAGCACATGCTCGTACCGCTGGAGCGCGTGTCCAGCCTCACCTTCACCCCGGGCCGCCGGCCGCGTGATATCGCGTGGCGGCGCGCGGATATCGTTCTAAAGGACGACTCCGAGGGTTCGATCTTCGTTACCGCCCTCTATCCGCGCGGCGGACTTCCGCTGACCGACGAGATGCGGCTGGGCCGGGTAACGGATTGGGAGGAGCTGACCGAAGGCGACGCCACCCTCGTGCGCGGCGCCGGGCAGCGGCTGTTGTTGGTCGGGGATGACGCCGTGCCGGTATCCCAGCTCGCCTCACTGCGGCTGTCCTGAGATCCGGTAGGCCAGGACCGGGAGGGATGCGATGAGCGACCAGCGCGGCGGGATGCGCGTGCGGCTGCCGCTTCTCGACCGGCTGCTGGACGAGGCGCCGGAGACGGTGCGCGACACCCCGCCCACCGCCACCCAGGCGATGGAGGTGCTGCGTGCCAGCGTGCGGCGTGACCTGGAGGCGCTGCTGAACGCGCGGCGCCGGCGCTGGCTGCTGCCCGAGAACATGCCGGCCCTGACGCGGTCTCCACTCGGCTACGGCATCCCCGACGCGACGTCCGGCAGCTATGCGCAGGAGGAGGCGCGGGAAGCGCTGGCGCGAGAGGTGGAAGCGGTGATCCGGCGCTTCGAGCCGCGGCTGACCAATGTCTCAGTGAACCTGCGCCCGGCCAATGAGCTGGACCGGACGCTACGGCTGCGTGTGACGGCCCTCCTGCGGACCGATCCGGTGCCCGAGCCCATTTCCTTCGACACAATGCTGGAATCCGTCAGCCACGAAGTGCGGGTGACGGAACGATGAGGCCCAGGACGTGAGCGAGAGCCTTCTGCCCTTCTACAATGCGGAGCTGGAGGCGCTGCGCAAGGCGGCGGGCGAGTTCGCCGAGGCGCATCCGAAGATCGCCGGTCGCCTGCGCCTCACCCGTGACGGCATGGGGGATGATCCGCATGTGGAGCGGCTGCTGGAGGGCACTGCCTTCCTGGCTGCGCGGGTGCAGCACCGGCTGGAGGATGAGCTGCCGGAATTCAGCGACGCGCTGCTGGAACTCCTCTCCCCCCATCTCCTCGCGCCCGTGCCGAGCATGACAACGCTGCGTCTTTCGCCGCCGCCGGAAGCGCGCGGGCCGACGCGTGTGGAGCGCGGCCTGGCAGTGGAGACGGAGCCGGTCGCGGGCGGGCAGCCACTGCGCTACGTGACCTGCCACGACGTCACGCTCTGGCCGATCCGGATCGAGGCAGCGCGGCTGATGGGCTTGCCCTTCGCCGCACCGGTCAATCCGCGCGCGCCTCGCGCCGCTTCCTGCCTGCGCATCACGCTCCGCAGCGCGACGCCGGACCTGCCCTTCTCGGCGATCGAGCTCGACAAGCTACGCCTGCACCTACCGGGCACCGGCACCACCGCCTTCGCGCTGCATGAGCTGCTGTCGACTGCCTGCCTCGGCGTGGCGCTGGCCGAGGGCCCCGCCGATCCCGCGCCCACGCTGCTGCCTGCCACCGCCCTGCGCCCGGCCGGCATGACGCGGGAGGAAGCGGCGCTGCCCTGGCCGCGACGCGCCTTCGATGGGCACCGGCTGCTGACCGAGTATTTCGCCTTCCCCGAGAAGTTCCTCTACCTCGACCTGGAAGGGCTCGAGGCGCGCAGCCTGGTGCAGGCGGGGGACCGGCTGGAGGTCTTCATCTATCTCTCTCGCGGCGCCCCGGCACTGGAGCGCGCCGTGACGGCCGAGACGCTGTCCCTGCATTGCACCCCGGCGGTGAACCTCTTTCCTCAGCGCTGCGAGCCGATTGCGCTGGACGGCACGCAATCCGACTGGGTCGTGCTGCCCGATGCGCGCCGTCCGCGCGCGCTGGAGGTGCATTCCATCCGCCAGGTGCGCGAGACGCGGCCGGACGGCGTGCGCCGCAACGTGCAGCCTTTCCATCGCCTGGCGCGGGACACGGCGAACGAGAATGAGGCGGCCGAGGCGCAGTGGATCGCGCGACGCCTGCCCGCCCCCTCCCCGCTCACCGGCACCGAGACGCGGCTGATGCTGCGCGACACCGCCTTCGATCCGATGGCCCCGGCCGATGGGGTGCTGACCGTCGAGGCGCTCTGCACCAACCGCGACCTGCCGGACCTGCTGCCCTTTGGCGGCGGCCAGCCGCATCTGCGGATCGCCGAGGCGGCACCCGTGGCTTCGGCTGAGTGCCTCCGCGCGCCCAGTTCCACCCTGCGCTTTCCACTGCGGGAGCGCGGCGGATGGCGGCTCGTTTCGCATCTCGCGCTCAACCATCTCGGCGTGATGGGCGGCACCGATGCGGCGCTGGCCTTGCGGGAGATGCTGCGGCTGCACGACCTGCGCGACGCGCCGGAGACGCGCAATGCCATCGCCGCGCTGCTCTCGGTGGAGGCGAAGCCGGGGCTGGCGCGGATTCCCGGACAGCGGCCGGGCGTTTTCGCACGGGGCATCGACGTCACCCTTACCTTCGATCCGCAGGCCTGGGGCTCGGGCGGCCTCTATCTTCTCGCGGCGACGCTGGAGCATTTCCTGGCGCTGCAGATCTCGGTGAACGGCTTCGTGCGAACCCGCGCGGTGCTGCGGGGGCGGAGCGAGGCCGTGGCGGAGTGGCCGCCACGAAGCGGCACGCGAGTGCTGCTGTGAACAGCGACACGGAGGCCACGCCGGGCACCGTACCGCCGCCTGGAAACGATCCGGACGACACCATCCTCGGCGGCCTGCTCGACGCCACGATGCGCAGGGCGGCGCCCCTGCGGGGAAAGGCGCTGGCGGAGGCTGGACCGGGGGGGATGAGCGTGGCGGCACGGCTGAACGCCGAGCCCTCCCGCTTCGACCTGGATCAGGCCGCGCATGTCGTCGCGCGTGGCAGGGATGTCGCGGATCTTCCCTTCCGCAGTGTTGCCCGCCTGGATCTGCCGGTGGGCGAGGTGGCCGCCGCTGATGCGGCAGCAGGCAGCATCACAGCACCCAGCTTCGGGCTGATCGGGCCAAATGGCACCCTGCCCCGGCATTATACCGGCACGGCCGCCGCGGAGCAGCGCAACCTGCCGCCCAGCAAGCGACAGGACGGTGCTGCGCTGGTTGCCTTCCTGGAGATGCTGGCGCGCCGCTTCACCGGGCTCTGGGTCAAGGCCGGGGCGAAGGTTCGGCCAGCGCGGGACCCAAGCCGCGCGGATGCGGCCCTGGCGGCTGCCATCGGCATGGCCACGCCGGGGCTGGACGGGCGGCTGGCCACCCCGCTCTCCGGCCTGCTCTATCATGCCGGGCACCTGGCCAACCGCACCCGCAGCGCGGAACGGCTTGCCGCGCTGCTGGAGGAGGAAACGGGGCGCAAGGTCGAGATCGTGGAATTTGTGGGCGGTTGGCAGCGCGTGCCGCCGAAGGAGCGCAGCCGGCTCGGCGGCGCCTTCGCGCAACTGGGCGTTGACGCGGCCGCCGGGTCGCAGATCTGGGACCCTGCCGCGCGCTTCGTGATCCGCATCGGTCCCTTGGACTTGGCAGCCTTCATGGCGCTGCAGCCCGGCACAGTGGGCTTCCGCCGGATCAGCGAACTAACCCGGCTGCATGTCGGGCCGGAAGTCGATTTTGCCGTGAACCCCGTGCTGGCGGCCGGCGCTGTTCCGCCACTTCGGCTGGGTGCGGCCCGGCTGGGGCGCACGGGCTGGATCACCGCATCGCGCCCGCGCATGCGGGATGCCGCCGATGCCCTGTTGCGACCCGATGCTGCGTGAAACGCGGCCCATGAAAAGAGGAACACCGGAATGACGGCCTGGAGCCGCGGCTATGTCGCCGATTCACCCTACACCGCGGCCTATCATCCGGCGCAGGTACCCGCGCATCTCGCCCTGACCGCGGCCATCAACGGCGTGGCCTGGCGTCCGCGAGAGCAAATGACGGTCGTCGATATCGGCTGTGGCCGGGGCACGGTGATTGGTACCCTCGCCGCGTCAAATCCGGGCTGGAACTGCATCGGCATCGACTACAACCCAGCCCATGTGGCGGAACTGTCGGAGTTGGCGGATGCCGCGAGGCTCGAGAATCTCGGCGCGCTGGAGGCCGATGTCGCGGCGCTGTCCGAAGCCGAAATCGAACAGCTACCGCCGATCGACGTGGCCATGCTGCACGGCGTCTGGACCTGGGTCTCCGACGCGGTGCGCGACGGCATCGTGCGGCTGCTGCAGCGCCGGCTGAAGCCGGGCGGACTCGTCTACATTTCCTACAACGCGCTGCCTGGCTTCGGCGCGGATGCGGCGCTACAGCGCGTCATGCGCCTCGGCGCCTCAATGGAGGCCAAGGGAAACAGCACGGAGCGCGCCCAGGCCGGGATCCCGCTTGCGCGTGCGCTGCGCGATGCCGGCGCGGCGCATCTTGCGCATACGCCGATGCTGGAGCGCATGCTGTCGACGGATGCGCCGCTGAACGCGGCCTATCTCGCGCATGAAATGCTGACGGCCCATTGGCGCCCGGTCTTCTTCGCTGATCTGCTTGAGGCGCTGGGGCCGGCGCGGCTCGATTATGTCGGCAGTGCCACCCTGCATGAGAACCTGCCGGACATGGTGCTGGAACCTGCCCAGCGCGCGATCTGGGACGCGATGCCGGATGCCACGGCACGGGAGCTGGTGAAGGATATCTGCCTGCAGCGCCCCTTCCGCCGGGACGTCTTCATCCGCGGCGCGCGGCGGGTGGACCGGGAAGCGGCACTGGACTCGATCCTCATGGCCCAGGTCTCGAACCGGCCGAACGGGATCCCCTATCTTCCGACAGAGCGGGGCAAGGCCGAACTTCCCGAGCGGATCTCGGGCCCAGTGCTGGCGGCGCTGGCAGAGGGGCCGCAGACCATTGGTGAGCTGCGCAGCCGTCCCCCCGGCGCCCGGCTGACTCCTGAGGAGTTGCTGGTGATGCTGGAGGGCACCTTCACGGCCATGCCGATCTGGCGGCCCACGCCGGACGCTCACGCTTTAAGACGGGCGCGGCACTTCAACGTGGTAATGGCGGAGATGCATGCGCCCGGCGGCCTTGGCCATGACCGGCTCGCGCTCGCCTCGCCGCTGATCGGGGCCGGGCTTCCCTGCTCGCCGCTGGAGCTGGCCTTGGCGACGCAGCCCGACATTGCCGAGGTGGATGCGGCCGTGCTGACGGCGCGTCTTCAGCCCGGCATGGATGCTGCGGCGCAGGACGAGGCTGTCGCTGTCGCCAAGGAGGCGATCCGTGAGAGATTACCGTTCTGGAATCGATTCGGCATCACCTGACCATCCGCTGAAGCCCGGCCAATATCTGCCGCCCCGTTGAGGGCCGTCTGCATGAGGAACGACGCCATGCTGCCTTCCCACCGCCTTGCCCTGTCTCTCGGGGCAGCGCTCGCTGTCGTGACGCCGCTGGCGCCCGCGACAGCGCAGTCGGACTCGCGAGCCATGCAGCTGATCGAGCAGCTTCGCCCGGGAGGCAGCGGCACCCGTGGAATCCGGATGCCCGGCACGGAGGCGGCCACACCGGCCCCGAGCCTGGAGGCAGCGCCGGCCGGCAAGCAGCCGACTCAGGCCGCGGTCGTCCCACCCCCGCGTCACGCACAGACGACGGCGCCGTCCGGCACTCCCGCCGTCTCCATCACCGTGCAGTTCGCCACCAATTCCGCCAGCCTGACACCGACGGCCGAGCACGCGCTGACGCCGCTGGGCCAGGCTCTCTCCTCGCCTGAACTGGCGCCCTACCGCTTCCGGATCGAAGGCCACACGGACACGGTGGGCTCGGAGGAATCAAATCGTGAGCTGTCGCAGCGCCGCGCGGAGACGGTGCGGGCCTTCCTGATGCAGCGCTACGGCGTGCCAGCCAGCCGGCTGGAGGCGGTGGGACTGGGCGAAAGCCAGCTGCTGGTCGCGACTGGCGACAACCGCGCGGAGCAACGGAACCGGCGCGTCCAGGTTCTGAATATCGGCAGCTGATGTAGCGGGCCCGGCCGCATGCCCATAGCCGATCCGGACGACACCATACGTCTGACCCAGGCGCCACCCCGCCCGACCATGCCCCAGCACGGCCGTGGCAGCCGGTGGCACATCTGGGCTGGATCCAGCACCGTGCTGGTCGTCCTTCTCCTGGGTGCGGGGCTCTGGGCTTGGCGGAAAGAGGGCGAGGTACCCGCGGCGCCCGCCGCATCGGTCGCCCAGGCGCCGCCAACCGTCTCTATGGCTGTGGCCCCGGCGGCTTCCGCCATTCCGGTGATGGAGCGCGCCGCCGTACTGGACTGGCGCCCGGTCGAGACAACGCTGGTGCGGATGGCCGACCGGCCCGCTGTCTTCCTGATCGCCTTTCCTGACATGCGACAACAAGGGCGGATGATGAACCGCATCGCCGCGCTGGTGGAGAAGGCGCGCACGCCGCGTGACCGGGTGCTGGACGACGCCTCGCTCGCCGCCGCCATCGCGGCAGAGGGTGAGGATCCCGACACCTACTACTACGGCCACAACTACACGCTTGCGGATGTGGAGCGTTTCTTCGCCATGGCGCGAGCCTCGGGCGTTGCTCTCAATGCCGAGGAGGGCTGGCTCGAGGCGCGTCTGCCCATGATGCGCGTGGCCGTCGGAAACGGGCCCGGCGCCATCATAACCCTGCCCGGAGAGGATAGCCGGTTCGCTGCTTCCGCACGCCGGGCAGTGCTTGAGCATGAATCCGGCCATGGCCGCTTCTTCACCGACCCGCCTTTCGCCGATCACGTCATGCGCGCCTGGCGCGAGGTTTTCACGGAGGCCGATCGCGCCGCGTTCCGCCGCTTCCTGGCGAGCGAGGGCTATGACACCACTAATGAGCTGCTGATGGCCAATGAGGCCATGGCCTATCTGCTCTTCACGCCCGATGCGCGCTTCTTCGATCCGGCGCGCGACCTGCAGATGGATGCGGTCTCCGCAGAGCGGCTACGGGCCGCAATGCGTCCGGCGGAGCAGTAGGCGGCGATCGGCCTGCCGCTCCGCCGGCCCGGTTGAATCAGCCCTTCAGGCTGTCGGGCACCTTGCCGCCATTCTCCGCCAGCTTCTGCATGACCTGCTTGTGCAGCCAGATATTCATCGTGGCGGAATCATCGGTGTTGCCGGTATAGCCGAGTTCGCTGGCCAACTCCTTGCGGGCGGACAGGCTGCTGTCGAGGTCGAGCAGCTTCATCAGGTCCACAATGGAGGTCTGCCAATTCAGCTTCTGCGGGTTCTTCGAGGCCATGTCGGTCAGAACCGCCTCCACATCCACGGGCTGGGCGGGCGCGGGGGTGGCAGGCATGGGCGCCCCGGCAGCGGCAGGCGCCGGGCCGCCCGGCGCGGCGCCGCTCGGCAGGTCGCCCGAGGCGCCGGCGGATGGGCCTGCCGCCGGAGCACTTTGCGGAAGGGTGCCGATCGCCGCCTCGGGAGATGGGCTGGCGGCGGCGGCGGGGTGACCGAAGATCTTGGACATGATGGAGCGGAAGACGCTCATGGAACTCTCCTGACCGGAAGATACCCCGGCACAACGGCGCTGCGCTGCCCGGGTTGTCCCTACTCTTCCGGCTCCCGCCCTGACCGGTCGCGGAAGCGCCCGCGATGCAGCGGATAGGCGGTGGTGTATTTCAGCTGCTCCATGGCGAAGCGAGAGGTGACGTTGCGCATCGGCACCGCATTGATCAGGCGCTTGTAGAAGGCGTCGAACTCCGCCATCCCCGTCACGGCCACGCGAAGCATGTAGTCCACCTCACCGGCCATGCGGTGCGCCTCCATCACCTCCGGCATCTCGGCGATCGTGGCGGAGAAGGTGGAAAGCCATTCGGGCGTGTGGTCGCCGGCCTCGATCGCGACATAGACGATCAGGCCAACGCCGATTTTCTCCGCATCCACCAGGGCCACGCGGCGCGTGATGACGCCGTTCGCCTCCAGCTTCTGCACACGTTTCCAGCAGGGAGTCGGGGAAAGCCCGACTTTATCGGCAAGCTGCGCGACAGAGAGGGTGGCATCCTCTTGTAGCAGGCCGATGATCTTGCGGTCGATCTCGTCCATGTCGAGGCCGGCGGGCGGGGAGCTTGCCCCGCCCTCTCCGGGTCAGGCAGGCTTCTTCGTCATAAGGGTGGCGGAACTGACGTTCACCCATTCTGGATTCTCGGCCACTTCGATATCGGGGAGGTTGATCACGACCTCCTCAGTGCCGCTGCGGACAAGGGCGCAGTGGAGCACCTCGGTGGAAGAGGCGTTGATCTCCTGGTGCGGGACATAGGGCGGGACGAGGAAGAAGTCGCCGGCCTTCGCCTCGGTGATGAATTCCAGGCGGTCGCCCCAGCGCATATGGGCAGTGCCGGAAATGATATAGATCACGCTTTCCAGATGGCCGTGATGGTGCGGGCCGGTCCGGGAATTCGGCTCGATCCGGTTGGTGCCGGCCCAGAGATGGGTGGAGCCGGTACGGCTGCCGGAGATCGCGACCTCGCGGTTCATGCCGAGGGTCTCGGGCGTGTCGCAGCTCTTGGCCGTGGCAGCGACGTGGCGGATGCCCTTGTTGCGCCAGTCGTATCCAGCCGGGGGCTGCTTGGTGATGCTGCCGTCAGGCATGATCTGTTCCTCTTACTCTATCTTGCGACATCGTTCCCCTGAGCGGGGAAGGTTGCGGCAGGGCCCCGCGGCGTCAAGCGCTGCGGAGGCCCGCCTGAATAGCGTCGTTAAAGGAGGGGTCGAGCAGGTCGCGCGCCTCGATGCGGCGCCGGACCAAGCCGGCGCGGACATAGAGGTCGATGTTCTTCTGTTCGTCCACGGCAACGGAATCGTCGATCGTCACGACGCGCGTGCCCGCGCGCTTGAACCAGTGCTCGGCAACCGGTGCCGGAACATTCATCAGGCCCGACCAGGTCTTGGCATAGCCGCTCACATTCGCGTTGGCCCAGGCGCGGGCAGCGGCAAGGCGGCGGACGAATTCCGCCAGCTCCGGGCGGCGTGCGGCGATTGCCTCGGTCCGGGCGGCCTGGAAGCCGAGGCCGGGGGTGATCCCTTCCCCATTCGCGATTCGGCGGGCGCCGGAGAGAAGTTCTTCCTGGGAGACATAGGGCTCCCAGGTGGCCCAGGCATCCACGGCGCCGCTGCTATAAGCCGCCTTCGCGTCGGCGGGCAGCAGGAAGACAAAGCGCACGGCGTCCAGCGGCAGGCCGGCATTCTCCAGCGCGGCCAGCACGACCTGGTGGCCGATGGAGCCGCGCCCCGTCGCGATCCGCTTGCCCTTCAGGTCCTGGATGGACTGCACCGGACTGTCCTTCGGCACCATGATGGCCAGGCCGCCGCGATTCTCCCGCGTGGCGGCGATGGCCTTGATCGGCACACCGGCGGCAGCGCCGAAGGTGAAGGGCGCATCGCCCACCAGCCCCGTATCAATGGCATCGGCGTTGAGCGCCTCCACCAGCGGGGCGGCGGCGGGGAACTCGCTCCAGGCGATGCGATCACCGAAGCCGGCAAGCTGGCCGGAGGCCTCCATGACAGCGCGGGCATTGCCGCGCTGGTCGCCCACGCGCAGCGGCGCCTGGGCGCGGAGGATGCGGGGCGTGGCGAGGACAGCCGCACCGCCGAGAAGAAGACGACGCGTAATCATTCGGCAGCCACCTGAACACGTTGCGCCAGCCGCTGCGCAACGAGGCGCTTCGTAGCGGGAAGCAGGGAACGGCCGTATTCCACCGCATCTTCCAGCGGATCGAAGCCGCGGATGAGGAAGGTGGTCACGCCGAGATCATAGTATTCAAGGAAGGCCTCGGCCACCTGCTCCGGCGTGCCGACCAGGGCGGTCGTGTTGCCGCGCGCACCGGTTTCCCGCGCGATGGCGGTGTAGAGGCGGCCCTCCGGCCGGTCGCCCAGCGCGGCAGCATCAAGCAGGCGCTGCGAGCCGGCATTCTGGGGGTGGCGGGCGCCGGACTGGTCGAGGATCGCCTTGCCGCGCACCTTGCGAATGCGCTCGAGAATGGCTTCCGCCCGGCCCCAGGCCGCGTCCTCGGTATCCGCCAGGATGGGGCGGAAGGACAGCGAGAAGCGGATCTGCTCCTGGCGGCCATGCTTCGCCGCCTCGGCGCGCACCCGGGCGATGATCTCGCGCACCTGGGCATGGGTCTCGCCCCAGAGGGCATAGACATCGGCGTGCTTGCCCGCAACGCGCAGCGCGGCATCCGAGGCACCGCCAAAGTAGAGGGGAATGCGCGGTGACTGGACGCTGCGCACCTCCGACGAGGCACCCTTGATCCGGTAATAGGTGCCCTCATGGTCCACGGGGCCTTCGGCGGCCCAGATGGACTTCAGGATGGACAGGTACTCGTCCGTGCGGGCGTAGCGGTCATCCTTGCCCAGCCAGTCACCATCGCGCGCCTGGTCGATATCGTCGCCGCCGGAAATCGTGTGGAGCGCGGCGCGGCCACCCGAGAGCTGGTCGAGCGTGTTGAAGGCGCGCGCGGCCGTGGTGGGTGCCTGGAAGCCCGGACGATGGGCGACGAGGAAGCCGACCTTCTTGGTGTGCGCGGCAGCGTGGGCGGCGAGTTGCAGCCCGTCCGGCCCGTTGGAGTACCAGCCGATCAGGATGCGGTCGAAGCCGCCCTCGTCATGCGCCTGGGCGGAGGCGATGAGATAGCCGGGGTCGATGGCGGGCCCGCTGGCCGGATGGATCTCCGACTGCTGGCGCGGCTGGATCATGCCGATGAATTCGACGCCATCCGCGGGAAGGGTGTTGAGGGTCATGATGTTCCCTTCTTTCAAACCGGGAGGAGTGCGGCGCGACCGGCCGCGAGGAGTGCCGCGTCGGGCTGCGGCGTGTGGATGCGGGCGCAGAGCACATCACGCAGATGCCGCTCCAGTGGGTTGGAGCGGGCGAGGGCATGGTTGCCGCAGAGGGCGACCGCTTCCTGCACGGCGGCAATGGCGTTGTCGGCGGCGACGGTCTTCACCAGGCCCAGCTCGGCCGTGGTGGTCTCGTTGCGCGCGGCGCTGTTCACCAGGCGCTCATTGGTCAGGATACGCGCTTCGATGCGGCCCACCGCCTCCTGCATGCGCGGCAGGGTGGCGAGGGGCTGGCCGAGATTGGCGGGCACGCGGGTGCGGAGGAAGCCAATCAGCCAGTCCCGCGCCGCCCGCGCCACGCCGGTGTAGAGCGCGGCGATCAGCAGCGTGTTCCAGGCGGTGGAGTCCAGGTCCTTCGCAGCCCATTCCTGCGGGGCGCGTAGATCCAGCGCGTGGTCCTCGGGCAGCGCGACCTCGTGCATCAGCACGTCATGGCTTCCGGAGGCGCGGAGACCAGCTTGGTCCCAGGTCTCGACGATCTGAACGCCCGGGGCTTGCATAGGCAGGAGGAAAAGGCCGGTGCGCGGGGCTTCCTCATCCGTCCTGGCAAAGACAAGGCCCCAGCTCAGCGCCGGGCTGCCGGTGGAGTAGATCTTCCGGCCGCTGAGCAACCATCCGCCGGGCACGCGGCGGGCCGTCGTGGCCGGCAGGCCTCCGCGCGCGGGGGTGCCCAGCTCGGGCTCCACGCGCAGGGCGTTCATCACCTCGCCATCCCGCACCGCGCCACGGCCAAGCCGCCCGCGCATGGCCTGCGGGATGGCGAGGTTCCGCGCGACACCGCGATGCTGGATGAACTGCATGGAAAGCACCAGCGCGGTGGCCGGGCAGCCCTCCGCGATGGTGCCGACGATCTGCGCGGCCTCCGCCAGCCCGACATCTCCGCCTCCGAATTCGGGCGGAACGGTCAGGCCGAGCAGGCCCGCATCGCGCAGGGCGTCGATGTTCTCATGGGGGAAGCTGCCCTCACGGTCATGGGCTGCGGCGCCCTCGGCAAACCGCCGGGCAAGCTCACGCAGCGGGAGGGCGCGGGTGGAAAGGATCGAGCCGTCCATCACGCTGCGCGCCCCGGACGCCAGAAATTGCGGTCCCAGAGTGGCGCGACATCCACCTTGCGAGGGATAACCCCGATGCGCGCGAATTCATCCGCAACAGCCTGGTGAGACGCGACGGCCCCGTCGTCCACCGGGGCGAGGCTGCGGGGCTGGGACACATTGTCCAGCAGCGCGCGGATGGTCGGCTCCGGTACATTCAGCACGGCGGCCTGGGCGGCGGCGTATTCGGCCGGGCGTTCCTGGATGAACGGCATGGCGCGGCGGATGCGGTCCAGAAGGTCGCGCGCCGCCTCGGCCCGGGCGGGCTCATCGGCCAGCCCCGCGCGGATGAAATAGGGATAGTTGCCGGAGAGGATACCCTGGGCCGTGCGCAGCACCCGCGCGCCGGACTGCCGCGCCACGGGGACGGAGTAGCCATAGATAGCCCAGGCATCGAGCGCGCCGGAGCGGAAGGCCGCCTGCCCGTCCGAAGGCGTAAGGTTCATGAGTTGCACGTCGGAGAGGGAGAGCCCGGTCTCCGCCAGCATGCGCGACAGGTAATAGTGGGTGGTGGTGGCACGCACATAGCCGACGCGCTTACCCTTCAGGTCCTTGATGGACTGGATGGGGCTGTCCTTCGGCACCAGCACGGTTTGCTCGTTAACATCGCCGCGGATAACGGCAACGAGCTTCACCCGTGCGCCGGAGACAGCGGCGAAGGTGGGTGGAATCTCGCTGCCATAGGCGAGGTCCAGCGCACCGGCATTGGCGGCCTCCAGCATCAGATTGCCCGAGCCGAACTCGGACCATTCGACGCGGTAGGGCGTATCCGCCAGGCCGGCGAGGCGGAGCAGGAGCTGGTCGCCCGCCTTGTACTGCGCGACGCGCAGCGTGACCGGCGCTTGCGCCTGGGCGATCACAGGAACGGCCAACGCGCCCAGAAGGGCCGCGCGGCGCGTCATGTTGCGCATCACGCGGCTTCCCGGATCACGTCGGCCTCGACGCCCAGCTCGGAGAGCAGGCGGCGGCGCAAGGTAACGAAGCGCGTATCGCCATGGCTGCGGGGGCGCGGGATCTCCACCTTGATGTCCGCCGCGATCCGCCCGGCATCCAGAACCAGCACGCGGTCAGCCAGCAGCACCGCCTCGTCCACGTCGTGGGTCACGATCAGCGTGGTGGGGCCATGGACGCGCCAGAGATCCAGGACCAGCGCGTGCATGCGGATGCGGGTCAGCGCGTCCAGCGCGGCGAAGGGCTCGTCCAGCAGCAGCAGGCGGGGCTCCCGCACCAGGGCGCGGGCCAGGGCCACGCGCTGCGCCTCGCCGCCCGAGAGGGTGGCGGGCCAGGCATCGCGGTGCTTGGTCAGCCCGACCTCGGAGAGGGCCTGTTCAGCGCGTTCCTTCACGCCCTTCCCTTCCAGGCCGAGCGCAACGTTGTTCCAGACCCGCTGCCAGGGCAGCAGGCGCGGTTCCTGGAAGGCCACGGCGACGGAGGCCGGGACGCGGATCTCCGCATCGGCGGGGGCCGGGTCCAGCCCGGCCAGCGTCCGCAGCAGGGTGGACTTGCCGGAGCCGGAGCGGCCCAGCAGGGCGGTGAAGGAGCCGGGCTCCAACTCCAGGTCCAGGGCCTTCAGGACCGTGTTCTGGCCGAAGCGGCGGGTCAGGCCGCGAACCGAGACGGCGCGGCTATCAGTGCTCGTCATGGCGTTCAGCCCTTGATCAGGTTGGGGCGCCAGGCCAGGGCGCGGCGTTCGAAGGCGCGGACCAGCGCGTCGGCACCCAGGCCGAGCAGCGCGTAGACGAGCAGGCCGACCACGATCACGTCGGTGCGCAGGAAGTCGCGAGCATCGTTGATCAGGAAGCCGATGCCGGCGGTGGCATTGATCTGCTCCGCAATCACCAGGCTGAGCCAGGCGCTGCCCAGGGCGTAGCGCAGGCCAACCAGTCCAGAAGGCAGCGCGCCCGGCAGGATGACGTGGCGCACGAGGCCGCGCTGGTCCAGGCCAAAGACCCGGCCGGCTTCCACCAGCTTGGGATCGACGCCGCGGATTCCCGCAAAGAGAGTCAGGTAGACGGGGAAGGCGCTGCCGAGGGCGACAAGCGCGATCTTCGGCGTCTCACCGATGCCGAACCAGAGGATGAAAAGCGGGACGAGCGCCAGGAAGGGCAGCGTGCGCAGCATCTGCATCGGGGCGTCCACGATCTCCTCCCCGCGCCGGGAGAGGCCGGAGATCAGCGCCAGCACCATGCCGGCCGAGACACCGATGGCTAGTCCGGTCGCCACGCGGCCCAGGGAGACAAGGAGATGCTGCGGCAATTCGCCGGAGATAAGCAGCTCCCAGGCAGTGGCGAGGATGGTGGTGGGGGCGGCCAGGGTGCGCGGCGCGATCAGCCCGGCCATGGAAGCCGCCTGCCAGAGCAGGACGATAACCAGCGGGGAGAGGAAGCGGCGGTAACGGGAGAGGTCGGGACGGGCGAAGGAGAGACGGAACGACGCGGCGGGTGCAACGGCACCGCGCCCGCCGATGGCGTGCGTGTCGGACATGGGAGAACTCCGGCGAGGCGGGATGCCGCGTGGCGCGGCGGCGGGTCGGCGCGGTGGTTCAGCCGCGACAACAGGCCCGACAACGGCCGAACGGGGCGGCGCGAGGGAGCGTGTCGTTCATGCCCAGAAAGCTATGTGCGGGGGGCGGCGCCGGAAAGAGCGTGGATTCCCAAAGATTTTCCGGCTTCTAGTCACTCCATCCTACCGGGGCGCGGTCTGGGGGAATGCTATTCCCCCAGACACGAAAGAAGCCGCCCAGGGGGCGAATCCCCCTGCCCTGCTATTCGGCGTCGGCCTGCCGCTCGGGGGCCGCGGCGATGAAGGCCGGGTGATCGGCGCAGGCGCGGGCTGCCTCGTTGATCCGGGCCAGGGCGCTGAGATCAGCGCCGAAGCGCTTCGCATTGCCAAGCTGCGGGATCAGACAGATATCGGCCAGGGTCGGGGTAGAGCCGAAGCAGAAGGGACCCTTGGTGTCCGTCAGCAGCTTCTCGCAGGCTTCCAGCCCCTCCTGGATCACCCAGCGGGCCCAGCCTGTCACCTCCTCCTCCGGGAAGGACATGCCGCGCAGCCGGGCCAGCACCTTCAGGTTCTGGACGGGGTGGATGTCGCAGCAGATGGCCTGGGCGAAAGCGCGGATGCGGGCCCGCTCCAGCGCGGTGCCCGGCAGGAGCGGCGGCTCGGGATGGGTTTCGTCGAGCCATTCGCAAATGGCCATGGACTGGGTGAGGACAGCGCCGTCATCCGTCTCCAGCGCGGGCACCAAGCCCTGGGGGTTGAGGCACAGATAATCCGGTGCCCGCTGCCCTCCGTGGCGCAGGTGGCGGAAGCTGTGCTCCACCGCCAGCCCCTTCAGGTTCAGCGCGATGCGCACCCGCCAGGCGGCAGAGGAGCGAAAATAGCCGTGCAGTCGCATCGCCTGTTTCCGTTCAGTCCAGGGTGATCTTCAGGTCACGGATCAGGGGTAGCCAGGTCGTGCGCTCGCGCTCCAGCAGTGCCTCGAACTCGGCGGGGCCACCGGTCAGCGGCTCCAGCCCGATCTGCTGCATGCGTGCGCGCACGCCGGGATCCCGCACGGATGCGTCCAGCTCCCGCGTGAGATGCGCGACCACCGCGTCCGGTGTCGCCCTGGGCGCCACCACGCCCTGCCAGGCGAAAGCCTCGAAGCCGCGCAGGCCGAGGGCGCCCTGTATGGTGGGCACCGAGGGCAGGTCCTCCAGTGGGCTGGCCGACATGACGGCCAGGGCCTTCACCTTGCCAGTACGGAGGTATTCAGCACCCGAGGGATAATCGAGCACCATCATCGGGATGTTGCCCGCGATCAGGTCGTTCAGCGCCGGCGCGGCGCCGCGATAAGGCACGTGGTTGAAGCGCCCGCCAGCCTCGCGGGCCAGCCGCTCCATCGCCAGGTGGTGCGGCGAGCCAATGCCCGGCGTCGCGCAGTCGACGGTGCCTGGCTGGGCCTTCACCTTCTCCATCAAGGCCTGCACCGTATTGGCGGGCGCCTTCTCCCCCACGGCGAGGAAAAGCGGGAAGCGCGCCATCAGCCCGACCGGGCGGAAGTCCTTCACGGGATCATAGGGCAGCCGGTGGAACAGTGCGGTGTTGAAGACCAGCGTGCCGTTGTCGGCGGTCATGATGGTGTAGCCGTCGGGCGGGGATTTGGCGGTGAATTCAGCGCCGACATTGGTGGCGCCACCCGGCCGGTTCTCGATCACCACGGGCTGACCGAGCCGCGTGGAGAGATTGGCGCCGACCAGCCGCGCGAGCGTGTCCGTGCCGCCGCCCGCCGCATAGGCGACGATCCAACGCACCGGCTTGTCCGGATAGGCGGCCAGGGCCGGCATGGCGGGCAGCGCCGCCGCAAGCCCGGCGCCGAGCAGGGCACGGCGGCCCAGGGTGATGTCCTTCATGGTTCGTCCTTCCCACGACCGGCTCTGCGGCCGGCCTCATGCTGCATCAGTTGGCCGGCAGAATGACCGCGCGGCAATCCCCGAAGCCGATGCTGACAAAGCCCTCACGCGCCGCACGGGCGCGCAGGATGATCTCGTCGCCATCCTCCAGGAAGCGGCGGGTCTCGCCGGAGGGAAGCTGAACCGGCTCTTTCCCGCCCTTGGTTGTCTCGAGCAGGCTGCCGAAGCCCTGGGAATCAGGGGCGGAGATGGTGCCGGAACCTAGCAGGTCACCCGGGTTCAGGTCGCAGCCGTTAGAGGTGTGATGCGCGACCATCTGGGCCACAGTCCAATACATGTGCCGGGCGTTGGATAGCGCGAGGCGGTGCGGCGCCATGCCCTTTTCCCGCATCGCCGCGGTCAGAATCAGCACCTCCAGCGCCAGGTCGAAGGCGCCGCGCTTCTGGTCGGCCTCGTCCAACAGATAGGAAAGCGGCGTGGGATCGCCTTCGGGCCTCGGCGGCTGGGGAATGCGGAAGGGTTCCAGCGCCTCCGGCGTCACCACCCAAGGGGAAACGGTGGAGCCGAAATTCTTCGCCAGGAAGGGGCCGAGCGGCTGGTATTCCCAGGCCTGGATATCGCGCGCGGACCAGTCATTGAGCAGGCCATAGCCCGCGATATGCGCCTCGGCCCGACCGATCGGAATGGGGTCGCCAAGCGTGTTGCCGGGGCCGATCCAGACGGCCATCTCCAGCTCATAGTCCAGCCGCTCGCAAGGCGCGTAGCGCGGCACCTCGGAATCCGGGGATTTAAGCTGCCCCTTCGGCCGGCGCACCGGTGTGCCGGAGACGCGTACGGAGGAAGCGCGGCCGTGATAGCCGATGGGCACGTATTTGTAGTTCGGCAGCAATGGGTTGTCGGGGCGGAAGACCTTCCCGACATTGGTCGCGTGGTGGATGCCGACATAGAAGTCCGTGTAGTCGCCAATCCGGGCCGGCAGCGTCAGCGTGCAGGCCTCCATCGGATGCAGATGCGGCTCCACCGCATCCCGGTGCTCGCTGCCCTCGGCCAGCAGGGCAGAGAGCCGCGCGCGCAGCTCCTTGCGGCGTTCGGCGCTGAGGGCGAAGAGGGCGTTCAGCGACGAATTGGCCGCCGCCTCCCGCACATCCTCGTCCACGGGCGCCATGGTCAGATCGAGGATCTGGTCCCCGATCGCCACGCCCACCCGCGCCGAGCCCATATCCAGCGGGATGAACACGCCAAAAGGCAGGTTCTGGATGGAAAAATCCGGATGGCCGTTGGCGGAATCCACCCAGCTGCGGAGCGCGGGGTCGTGCGTGGCGTCGGTGGTCATTGTCTACCGCTGGTTCGGGTTGAAGTGCTTCTGGAGGCCCTGGCCGTAGAAACCGTAGTCCTTCTGGAACTGCGGCGCCTCGGCGGCGTAGCGCGTTACGCGTTGCGGCAGGCGTGTCTCGAACATGAAGGCGAGCGTGCCTTCCAGCTTATGCGGCTTCAGCTCAGCATTGCTGGCGCCCTCGAAGGCCGTCACATCCGGTCCATGCGGCAACATGCAGTTGTGCAGGGAGAAACCGCCGGGCGAGAAGCCGCCGCCAGGCTTGGCGTCGTAGACGCCCTCAATCAGCCCCATGAACTCGCTCATGACGTTCATGTGGTACCAGGGCGGACGGAAGGTGTTCTCGGCCACCAGCCAACGATCGGGAAAGATGACGAAGTCGATATTTGCCGTGCCCGGTGTCTCGCTGGGCGAGGTCATCACCGTGAAGATCGATGGGTCCGCATGGTCGAACAGAATCGGGCCCACCGGGGAGAAGCGGCGCAGGTCGTATTTGTAGGGCGCATAGTTGCCATGCCAGGCCACCACATCCAGCGGGGAATGCGCGAGATCCGTGCGCCAGAGATTGCCGCCCCACTTCACTGTCAGGGTGGAGGGCGCGTCCCGGTCCTCATAGGCCGCGACGGGCGTCAGGAAGTCGCGCTGATTGGCCAGGCAGTTGGCGCCAATCGGGCCGCGCTCCGGCAGGGTGAAGGCGCCACCATAGTTCTCGCAGAGATAGCCGCGGGCCGGGCCGTCGGGCAGCTCCACGCGGATCTTCACGCCGCGCGGAATCACCGCAATCTCGGTCGGGCGGATGTCGATGACGCCGAATTCCGTGCAGATCCGGAGCGCACCCTGCTGCGGGACGAAGAGCATTTCCGCATCGGCGTTGTAGAAATACTCGTCCTGCATGGAACGGGTGATGAGGTAGATATGCGCCCCCATGCCGGACTGGCTGGCCGCGTCGCCAGCCGTGGTGATGGTGTGTATGCCCTCAAGGAAGGAGAGCTTCTCCTCTGGCAACGGGATTGGATCCCAGCGCAGCGGAGCGAGTGGCAGGTCCACCTCGGCACAGGGCGCGGTGCGCCAAAGCCCGGCATCCACCTTCCGGAACTGGCCCCAATGGGCGACGGTCGGGCGGATGCGGTAGAGCCAGGACCGCTCATTCGTCGCGCGCGGCGCGGTGAAGGGCGAGCCGGAGAGCTGCTCGGCATAGAGGCCGTAGGGGCAACGCTGCGGCGAGTTCCGGCCGATTGGCAAGGCGCCGGGCAGGGCCTCGGTCTCGAAGCCGTTGCCGAAGCCGGGCATGTAGCCCGTTTCATTGGTCGTGAGCGGCTGCGGACGAAACGGGGCGTTCATCGCAAGCTCCTTTCTGGTCTAGCGGCCGAGTTCCGCTGATTTCATCTCGGTGCCGTGCTCCAGCGCCTTCCACATCTCCACATCGCGCTCCGCGGTCCAGATGCGGGGGTGGTCGATGCCCTTGGCCTCGTCATAGGCACGGGACACGTCGAAGGGCATGCAGTGGTCAAAGATCACCCAGTGCCCGTATTTCGGGCGCATGACGGACATGGCCTCGTCATAGACCTGCTTGAGCGAGGCACCAGCGGCCACGCCCTTCCTCGCAATAGCAAAGAGATCTGAGGTGAAGTCGGCCGTGCCCTGCAACCCCTCCTCGATCTGCGCGGGGCTGGTAAGGGACGCGCCGCGGCCCGGCACCAGGGCAGCCGGCTTCAATGCGCGGATGGCGTCCAGCGTGCCCGGCCAGTCCGCGAAATGCGCATCGCCGCAATAGGGGGTGGCGCCATATTCCACGCAGTCGCCGGAAAAGAGCACGCGCTCTTTCGGCAGCCAGACGATCGTATCACCAGCCGTGTGGGAGCGGCCGATATGGATGATCTGCACCTCCCGCTTTCCCATCCAGAGTGTCATCTTCTTCTGGAAGGTGATGTCCGGCCAGGTCAGGCCGGGGATGCTCTCCTTGCCCCGGAACAGGCGGGGGAAGCGGCCGATCTCGCTGTCCATGTCCTGCTGGCCGCGCTCCACGATCAGGTCGCGGGTGACGTCCGAGGCAATGATCTGCGCACCCTCATAGCCCGATGCGCCGAGCACGCGCACGGCGTGATAATGGGACAGGACGATGTGGCGCACCGGCTTGTCGGTTACCGTGCGGATCCTGGCGATCACGTCCTGCGCCATGCGCGGCGTGGCCTGGGCATCCACCACCAGCACGCTGTCATCGCCGATGACCACGCCGGAATTGGGATCGCCCTCGGCGGTGTAGCCGTAGAGGCCGGGGCCGAGCTCATCGAAGGAGATGGTCTTCTCGGCGAGGTCGTTGGTGCTGGCGAAGCCGGACATGGTGATTCCTTCCTTCGGGTTCAGGCGCGAGCGGCCAAGGTGGCGTCCCGCCCCGCGGGCTCGATCCCCTGCCGCGCCCGCGCCAGGGCCTGGCGCAGAACGGTGAGGTCGCCAATGTGGTTCGAGAGGAGCAGGATCAGCCGCGCATCCACCGCGCGGCACTGCTCCGGGGTGAGATCCTGATAGGCAACCAGCAGCGCCTCATAGAAGTCGTCGGGGGCTGCGATGTTAGGCTCGGTGTTCAGCATGGGGCCCTCCCCGTCGCGCGATTCAGCGCCGCGCGTACCGCGTCGGGATCAAAGCGGCGCCAGCGGGCACAGACATGCTGGTCCGGGCGAATGAGATAGGTGGTCCCGGGTTGCGCATCATAGCGACGCGCGGCGATGCCTTCCGGATCCTCGGCGGGGGTCAGGTTCACCACGCGGATCGGGGGCACCGTTTCGGGCATCGCCAGGGCAGCATCCCCGAAATGCAGCAGGGTGAAGCCACCGCCGAGCCGCCCGAGCAGCCACTCCTGCGAGTTGCCGGACAGCAAGGGTGCATCGAGGGCCGGCGCGCCGGGCAGCATGCCGCCCTGGAAAGAATCGGTGTCCGGCGAGTTCAGCGGGGAATCCCGGTAGGTGCAGGGCACAGAAAGGCGTCCGCTATTCACCAGGTGCCGCGCGAAAGCGCAGTCCCGCGCAAGGTCCAGCACCGCATCCCGGAAGGCGCGACTGGCCTCGTTCTTGGGCGTGATGAAATCGGTGGAACGGGTGGAGTTCAGGATGTTCTCATCGGCCGCCGCCACGCGCTCGGCGTCATAGCTGTCCAGCAGGGAGTCCGGCGCCTTCCCGCGCAGCACCAGGGCGAGCTTCCAGGCGATGTTCTCTGCGTCCTGGATACCGCTATTCGCGCCACGCGCGCCGAAGGGCGAGACACCATGCGCCGCATCGCCGGCGAAGATCACCCGCCCGTGCCGGAAGCGCTCCATCCGCAGGCAGGAGAAGGTGTAGATGCTGACCCATTCCAGCTCGAATTCCGCATCGGGGCCGAGCAGCGCCTTCACGCGCGGGATCACGCGCTCTGGCGCCCGCTCCGCCACCGGATCGGCATCCCAACCAAGCTGAAAGTCGATGCGCCAGACGCCATCGGGTTGCCGGTGCAGCAGCACGGACTGGTTAGGGTGGAAAGGTGGATCGAACCAGAACCAGCGCTCGGCTGGAAAATCGGCCTTCATCCGCACATCGGCAATCAGAAAGCGGTCTCTGAAGCTGCGGCCCCTGCTTTCCAGCCCCAGCGCCTTGCGGATGGGGGAGCGCGCGCCGTCGGCGGCCACCACGTAATCCGCAAGGATGCGGTACTCGCCTTCCGGCGTTTCAACGGTCAGCTCCACCTCCTCCCCGGTCTGGGAGACGGCCGTGACCTTGTTGTTCCAGCGGATTTCAATGTTCGGCAGTGACCGCGCGCGGTCCAGCAGGAAGCCTTCCACATAGTATTGCTGGAGGTTGACGAAGGCTGGCCGGCGGTGCCCGCCCTCCGGCAGCAGGTCGAAGCTGTAGACGGGCTGGTCCCGGTGGAAGACGCGCCCCAGATTCCAGGTGACGCCCTTCTCGACCATCCGGTCGCCACAGCCCAGCCGGTCGAAAATCTCCAGGCTGCGCTTGGCGAAGCAGATGGCACGTGAGCCGGCAGAGAGGGTCTGATCGTCGTCGAGCAGCAGCACCCGCTGGCCGGATTGCGCGAGGTCGATCGCTGTGGTCAGCCCGACAGGCCCCGCCCCGACGACCACGACGGGATGATGGACAACCTGCGCCGAGGACTGGTCGGGCGAACGCCGGTACTCAAAACGGAGCGACTGGTAGTCCACGTGCATGACCACGCCCTCCCGGGTCCCCCCTGCCGCTCCGCTGGCTGGCGGCCATCTCGACGGGGATGTTATGCTCCGAACGATATCATCTCATTTGAGACGATTGCAAGAGGTGCCCCATCACCACGCCTAAGCCCGCCCCCCTGCTCCTTGAAGCCTTCCTGCCCTACCGGATCTCGGTAGCGGCGGAGAGCGTCAGCCGCGCCTTCGCGGCGCGCTATGAGGCGGAGTTCGGCCTTTCCATCCCTGAGTGGCGGGTCATGGCCGTGCTGGGCGAAGGGGAGCCGCTCTCAACCCAGGCGGTGATCGCGCGCACGGAGATGGACCGGGTGAAGGTCAGCCGCGCCGTAATCCGCCTCGCCGATAAGGGCCTTATCCAGCGCGCAGCCCATCCCGAAGACCAGCGCGCGCAGGTGCTGCGCCTGGCGCCGAAGGGCCTAGCGCTGTATCGCCGCATCGTTCCCCGCGCCCATGCCCTTCAGGCCGAGCTGGCAGATGCCCTCACGCCGGAGGAGGTGCAGATGTTACAGGATATCCTGGACAAGCTGCACCACCGCGCCACCCGGCTATTAGGGGAGGAGGACCGGGCAGCCGAGTGATTAGCGCCAAGCTTCGAGAAGCTGGTCCGTTTTCACGGTCTCGACCTGCTGACCGTAGCGCGCGTGATAGAGCGTGAGCAGCGCGTCATGTGTCTCATCGGTTGAGGAGCAGATCGCGTCGGTCGGAATCACCACGCGGTAGCCACGGTCCACGGCGCCGAGCACGGCGGCAAGGACGCAGACATCTGTTTCGGCCCCGGTGATGATGAGGGTGTCGATCCCGTCCTTCTTCAACATGGTCTGCAGCTCCGGCTGCATCCATGGCGAATAGACCTTCTTGTCCACCACGCGACCGGGCGGCACCAGCTTCGCCAGGGAAGGCACGAGTTCGACCATGCCGGGCGGGAGTGCCTCAAGCGTTAACCCGCTCCAGCGCTCGTAGTAGTGGCGCCAGGTGCCCTCGCCTTCCCCAGGATGGGCGGCGGGGATGAAGCGGGTGAAGATCGTTCGCTCCGGGTGGGCCGAGGCGATGCGCTCCACCATCGGCAGCACCCGCTCCATCCAGGGCGTGTGCCATTCAGTGCGCTCGGCGAAGATGTTCTGCATGTCCACGCACAGATGCGCGCAGTGCTCGCCCAATGGCCCGAACCGAAACCCTTCGTCCGACATGCGTCCTCCAGCCCTTAGAAAAGGGCAGAACGCCCGCATCCAGTGCTGGGATGCGTCGCCGGGCCTTCAGTGCCGGCCGGATGCCCGGTCCGCACGGCGGGACCGGGCGATTCGGTCCAGCATATCGGTTGCGTAACGCCTTGCATCCTCCAGGTGCGATGCATCAGCCGGCACGCCCCCGAGATCCTGTGCCGCTTCAGAACTGTTCGCGATGAAGACGAGCATGGAGACAACCTCCTCAAGGTCTGGCTGAGGCAGCCGTGCGGCAATGGCCGCGATGGTCATCTCCAGCACACGCAGCCGCATCGCGGTGCTATCCGAGTTCGTGTTCGGCTCGCTGCGCCTTTCTCTGGACGTCAAGCTTCACCTCCGTTGGCCGCAAAATACAACCTATGGTGTAGATCGATCGGGAGGCAAGGGTGGCATCCGGCTGGTCGGACGGGCCCGCAATGCCCCGCCAAGAGGCCGGTATGGTGGCCGATCTTCGGCAAACCCGACATGAAATCAGCAAAATATGCCGGAATCAGACCAATCTCGCAAAAAGCACAGTTACAGGAATTAGGGTGGATGGCAGATACTCGCTCTGCGGGATGCCTATAACGGATTCGCAACCTCTGGTCGTAAAGTTTGGGGGACTGGCTGACGTGCCGAGCATATCGCGGGCCTTGCCGAGCCGCCTGCCCGATGCAGCTTTCGAAGCTGCGGTCCGACAGGCTGTCGATATGATTCTCGCGCGCGTGCCCGCGGAAAGGCGGGGTGCGATGTTTCAAGACCTTCAGCGAGAGCTGACACTCTGCCTTGCGGAGGCACCGACCACAGCGCAGGCCCTGCCTGGCATCATCCTCCGGGCACGCCTTGCGGCCGCCCTTGCCGCATTCAGGCTGCCCGACACACGCATTTAACCTGCGTGGCAGCTCTTAAGCTGTCCAGGAGGCGGCCCCCTCAGACGGCGCCCGCGGCCGGTCTGCGCGTCAGCTTCGCGGATTGCCGAAATTCATGCCGCTCGCATAGGCCGGCTCGCTGGACCCGGACGAGGAGGACGCTTTTGCGGGATTATGGCGCAGCGACCACTACGGGCCCCGCAAGGACTTGGAACTTCCGCATGATTCCTTCCCAGGGAAGTCGGCAATTGGCCCTTCCGACCAAGCGGCCTCGGCCTACGCTGCACGAGAACGCTCCCCGTCGGCCCCGAAGCGAACGATGCTGGCCAGCAACGCCTTCGAGCGCTTCGCGCCCAAGACTGCCATTCGGCTGACCCAGCCGACTGCTCCGAACCGGAAATGCCGGACCGGCCCGTTGCCCGGGAAAGAGCGCTTTCTGGTCGCGGGACAAAGACAACGGGGCATCTGAAGATAGGATGCCCGCCGCGGCAGCAGATGCCCCGAGGCAGCCGCCATCAATAAGGCCCTAATCCGCAAGTCATCGGAAACGCCCGCCGCCTTCGCTCTGGCGGCGGGCCGCCTCTTCCGGTCAGGCGCTTGCGTAGTCCATCGCCCGCAGGTGGGCGAGCAGCCTGGGTCCGCTTGGCTGCCAGCCCAGGCGTGCCCGCGTCCAGTCGCTCGATGCCGGCATGTCGAGGCCGACGAACATGCCGAGCCACCCGAAATGGTCCGGCACCTCCTTGGGCGTCATGGCGATGACCGGCACGCCCAGGCCGTGCCCGATGACCTCCGCAATGTCCCGGGCCGCCACGCCCATCTCGTCGACCGCATGGTACCGGGCGCCCGGCTCTGCTCTCTCCAATGCCAGCCGGTAGAGGCGAGCCACATCGAGGACATGAGCGGCCGGCCAGCGGTTCAGCCCGTCGCCCACATAGGCGGAAACTCCCTTCGCGCGAGCGACCTCGATCATGGGCGAGATGAGACCCTGCCTGGCGGTGTCGTGCACCTGCGGAAGCCGCATGACCGACAGGTTGACTCCGGCCCCGAGCAGGGCAGCACCAGCGATCTCGGAAGCCTTGCGGGGGTTTGGATGCGCGGGGTTGAAGACATCCTCCCTGGCGGGCTCCCCATGCCCGGAATCACCCATCCCGGTAGTGGAGGTAATGACGAGCGGGCGGTCGGATCCGGCTAGCTCGGCGCCCATGGCCTCGATGGCGCGCCTGTCCTTCTCGCAGTTCGCCACGAAGTTCGAGAAGGTGTGGTCGAAGGCGCAGTGAATTACGCCCTCCGCCTGTGCGACGCCGTGCCACAGGCTGTCTGGGTCTTCCAGAGTCCCACGATGCGCCTGCGCGCCAATGGCGGCGAGTTTTGCAGCGCCCTCATCGGAGCGCGCGAGGCCAAGCACCTGATGGCCTGCCTGGATGAGTTCGGCGACGATTCTGGAGCCGATGAAGCCAGTCGCGCCGGTGACGAACACGCGCATGTCGGAGCCTCGTTGCTACCCGGAGGCCCGTATCTCTCCGTCCTAGTTACCGTTAAAGTAGTGATCTTATCATGGTATAATGGCTAACAGGATGGTCGCGTCCTCAGGCAGCGAAAATCGGCTTGGCGCCTATCTGAAGGACCGGCGTACGCGCCTCGATCCGGCCACGCTCGGCTTCCCGGCGGCGGCGCGCCGGAGGACGGCGGGTCTGCGCCGGGAGGAGGTGGCCCAACGCGCCAATATCAGCGTCACCTGGTACACTTGGCTGGAGCAAGGACGGGGTGGTGCTCCATCGGCCGAGGTCCTGAACCGGATCTCCGGCGCGCTGATGCTGACCGACATCGAGCGCGAGCACCTGTTCCTGCTTGGTCTCGGGCGCCTGCCGGAAGTCCGGTATAAGGCCGCCGAAGGAGTTTCGCCGCGGCTGCAGCGCCTGCTTGACGCCTTTGAGTACAGTCCCGCGATCATCAAGACGGCCACTTGGGACATCGTGGCGTGGAACCGGGCGTCCAGCGTGGTGCTAACGGATTACGGGGCGCTTCCGCCGGGGCAGCGCAACATTCTCCGCCTCATGTTCGGCAATCCCCGGATCCGGGCCGCGCAGCACGACTGGGAGAGCGTCGCCCGCTTCGTGGTCAGGGCCTTCCGCGCCGATGCGGCGCGCGCGGGCGCGGTTTCGGAGGTCGGCCAGCTCGTGGATGAGCTGTGCCAGACGAGCCCGGAGTTCGAGGCAATCTGGCGGGAGAACGACGTCGGCGGCCATGGCGGGGGCACAAAGCGCCTTCGCCACCCAACTCTCGGCCCGCTCGATCTGGAGTATTCCTCATTCGCCGTCGAGGAGCGGCTCGACCTTCGCATGATCGTCTACAACCCCGTCTCGGCCGCGGAGGCGGCGCGAATCCGGGCTCTCGCCATGGCAGAGCCGCCAGTTCCTTAGGACTCTAGGAAGCAGGCATTTTCTGCCGCTTTCGCCTACTCGCATCCCGAAGCGGCAATGATCGCCCGGATCCGCATGACGGTCACCGCATCCGCCTCGACCGGCGCGAATTGCAGAACCTGCGAGAACGCCGCCTGCAGTCGCTCCGCAGTCCGCCGGCGCTCCAGATGTGAGTCCTTTCGTGCCAGATGAGCCTCAAGCCCTGGACGGAATACGTCTTTCACCAGAGCTGCGCCGGATGATCGATCCACGTTCGCAACAACCACGCCTGTATCGCCCTGACCGGGCCGCAAGATGCGGAGCGTCAGGGCCGGGTCATCCATGCATAAATTCGCAAAAACACGCACACGGAATGGCTAGTGGCCGACCCCGCTCTTCAGAGATCGGCCAAAGTCCGGCGGTTTCGGAGTCAGCACCTGGATGGCGCGCGACGGAGCGGGATCTTCGCCAAGCCTTCAGCCCGGGGGCCGCGTCGCGGGGCTACCATCGGTACGCCCCGGAGCAGATGTTGCCGCTCTTCCGGTGCCCGGCCCGCCGACAGAGTCAACGCTGGCCCTGTATTCCGGATTTGACATGGCGTCGTTCCGGTCGGAACTTCCTTCAAGTCCTCCGGCAGGCTCGCCAGGGCGCTGCGGCCATCTGAGGAAAGTGCCGGACACCGTGATCAGGTCGTCAGGGCCGCTCCGCGCGATCCATTCATGGAACGGGCCGGTATAGGGCATCTCAAGCGTCATGGCGGAGTCGGTCAGGCAGGGGATTCCGGCAGCGACGACGATCCGCCCCTTCCCGATCTGTCCAGAGGTGCCGACACTCCGGACGCGGAGGCGCCATTCGGTAAAGCGGTACTCCGTAGGTCCGAGCAGGGCATCAATCTGCTCGTCGCGTTTTCGACGCAGCGCATCCATCTGATCGCGAAGCCGGGGCAGAGCCGCCTGGCGTCGCTCCTGCCGCGCACGCCGGAGCAGCGGCGCATAGCCCTGCCAGGCCTGCCGAATGACTTTGCAGAATTCCACCTGCTGCGGCGGCAGCACCTCCTTCGCAGCCCTGGGCGCTCCGCGGGCGGATGATGCCAAACCAGCAAAAAGGAGGAGGGCGGCGGCGCCCTGGAACACGGGGCCCATCCCCCTGCCCGATCGCGACCTGATCATCGCAGGAGCATCAGGGAGACCGCCTTCCAAAGGGAGCGTCACCTGGGAGCCTGCCGCGCATCTGGCCCGGGCCCGCATCATTCCTCGTTGGCCAGCAGCCGTTCGAAATGGGCGCAGTCGCAGGCGGAGCACCCTTCATAGAAAGGCGTGCCATGCGGGCAGCCGCCGGGCTGGTACAGGCGGGGACTGTCGTAGTCACCTTCCAGGAAGGCCCGGATGCCCGCCCGGAGCCGCTCCACCTCGCCCACCGCGATGGCGGCCAGTTCCTCCGGCGCGTCGCATTCGCGCCAGAACTCCACCCCACTCTGCCGGAACCAGTCCTGAAAGGCAGCCGCCAGATTGGCCACCTCGATCCTCGTCTGATCGCTCATCTGCCTTCCCCCCGGAAGCGCCTGTGCCTCGGCCGACAGTATCGGAGCACGATGCGGCAGCGTGGAGGAACAATCCTCCATCGAGCGAGTTTCGTCACGGCCTGTCTTGGAGGAATGGACGTCTCAAGAGCGTGTGGCGCCGCCCTCCACGCCCCGTCCCGCCGGGGAGAGTGAGGAGGCCACAAGGTCGCCGGTCCGGCGGTAATGTCCGAGCAGAACCTGCACGGCCTCCTCTGGCGCCGGGCCAGGGGCGTCAATCTTCCCCTGAGAATGCCTGAGTGGAGGAGAGATGGATGCTGGAAACCCCGGTCCTCATCGCTGGCTGCTGTGCTGCGGGGTTTTGGCGGGCCGGGGCTACTGGCGGCCTATGAGGCGGAGCGGCGGCCGGTCGGGCTGCGCAACCGCGAGGGTTCGCGCAGCCACAACGAGACGCGCCGCCAGATTGCCTCCCTCTACACGCGCGATATCTATGCGGAGGAAAGCGAAGGGGACGCCGCCCGGGCCGCTGCCGCGGCGCGTATCGCGGAGATCGGCAACTGGGAGAATGAGTGCACGGGCATCTAAGGTCCGTTGACATTCATCGCGATGCGATGATGGCCGCGGCGAGGCTGATGCTGGCGCGGAAGCTGGTGTCGGTCTTGTCGTAGCGGGTGGCGATGGCCCTGAACTCCTTGAGCTTGGCGAAGA